>JAOZOC010000286.1 GCA_029933495.1 Bacteroidales bacterium | reverse complement strand
CAATATTTATCTTTTTGTTTTTAACGCTGGCCTATTTAAGCCCGGTACTTGAAGGGAAGAAACTGCAATCTAATGATGTTTCAAATTTTCTGGGGATGTCGAAAGAGATTGTTGATTTCAGAGCTGAAACCGGTGAAGAGCCTTTATGGACTAATTCAATGTTCGGAGGTATGCCTGCTTATCAGATATCAACTAAATATAATGGTAACCTTATTAGTTGTGTTGATAAAATATTCAGACTTGGGTTGCCTAATCCTGCAGGGAGTGTTTTTTTATATATGCTCGGGTTTTATATTCTTCTTGTTGTGTTAAGAGTTAACCCCTGGTTGGCAATTGCCGGAGCAATTGCATACGGCTTTTCTTCATACTTCTTTATTGTATTGGAGGCAGGACATATTTCTAAAGCTCATGCTATAGCATATATGGCTCCTGTTGTTGCGGGATTTATTTTGTCATACCAGAAAAAATATATTCTTGGAGGGATTCTTACAATGTTGTTTCTTGCACTTGAGCTCAAGGCAGGACATCCTCAGATAACATATTATCTGATGTTAGCGGTTCTTTTATTCGGTATTACTGAGCTTTTTAATGCCATAAAGACTAAAGATTATCAGCCATTTATCAAATCATCCGCCGTTGTTATTGTGGCTGTTATTCTGGCAGTACTTACCAATATAACTAGTTTATGGGCTACCTGGGAATATGGGAAATATACAATTCGTGGGAAAACGGAATTGACAACTGAAAAGGAAAACCGTACTTCAGGGCTTGATAAAGATTATGCAACACAGTGGAGCTATGGGGTAGGAGAGACCATGACCCTGATAATTCCTAATGCGAGAGGAGGTGCTTCAGGGATAATTGGAAATGATGAATATGCACTTGATGGTGTTGATAACCGTTTTAAGGAATATGTGGCAAATAGTGCAAACCGTTATTGGGGAAATCAACCTTTCACCTCTGGTCCTGTTTATGTCGGTGCAATAATAATGTTCCTCTTTTTGTATGGTCTTTTTATTGTTAAAGGGAGATTAAAATGGTGGGTTCTTGCAGCTACATTACTTTCGGTTATGCTTTCCTGGGGAAAGAATTTCATGCCTCTTACAGAATTTTTCCTTGATTATGTTCCCGGATATAATAAATTCAGGGCTGTTTCAATGATTCTGGTAATAGCGGAGCTAATGATTCCCATAATTGCAATCCTTGCTATAAATCAGATTTTTAATGACCCGGGTAGTTTCAAAAAGAAAATTAATATTTTTGGAATATCTATTAATCCGTTTTACCTGTCATTTGGAATAACTGCAGGTATCTCGTTATTATTTGCATTATTTCCGGGTGTATTCTTCAGTTTTCTTAGCGATCAGGAAGTCCAGACAATTGCCAGCCAGCAAAAGTCAAATCCGGAATATGGTAAGCAAATAACTGAGTTTTTTGCTAATGTTGAAATAGCAAGATCCAGAATTTTGAAAGCAGATGCATTTCGTTCATTTATTTACATTGTTTTGGCTGCCGGAGTGATATGGGCTTTTGCCAATTCAAAACTAAAAATGGGATATGCCATTGCACTAATCACACTTCTGATTTTGGTGGATATGTGGAGTGTTGACAAAAGATATCTGAATAATGATAAGTTTGTTTCAGAATCTAAAGTTAAAGTTCCTTTCAGAAAGACAAAAGCTGATGAATTTATTCTTAAAGATAAAGATCCTGATTTTAGAGTCTTGAATCTTACAGTTGACCCCTTCGCCGATGCCAGCACATCTTATTATCATAAATCGATAGGAGGATATCATGGTGCCAAACTTAGAAGGTATCAGGAGCTCTATGACCATCAAATTAAGGGTAAGTTCAATATGGCAGTACTTAATATGCTCAATACGAAGTATATAATTCAGGCTGATAAAAATAAACAACCAACTGTTATGCCGAATACCCAGGCTCTTGGGAATGCCTGGTTTGTTGATGAAATAAAATGGGTAGAGAATGCTGATAAGGAACTTGATGCGCTTTCTGATTTTGATCCTGCAAAGACAGCGGTAATTGATGAAAGATTTAAGACTGATTTGAAGGGCTATACATCTATAAAGGACACTTCTGCAATGATCAAGCTTATTGAATATGCTCCTAACGACTTGAAATATCAGGTGAACACACATAAAGATCAGTTGGCTGTGTTTTCAGAGATTTATTATCCTAAAGGATGGAATGCTTATGTTGATGGAGAGCTTAAGCCTCATTTTAGAGTAGATTATGTTTTGCGGGGAATGATTGTGCCTGCCGGTAAGCATCTTGTTGAGTTTAAGTTTGAACCAAGAGCTTACAACATTGGTGAGAAGATATCCTTTGCAAGTTCTTTACTTGTCATACTTTTGGTTTTGGGATTTATAGGTTTTGAAATTAAAAAAAGAATGCCACAAAAACACTAAAATACAAAGTGCCACTAATTAATACATATTATTGTAATAGTATGTGTTTAAGAGATTCAGATGAAAAAAGTCCTCATCATAACATATTACTGGCCGCCAAGCGGAGGAGCAGGAGTTCAGCGTTGGTTGAAGTTTGTGAAATATTTTAGAGATTTTGGATGGGAACCTGTCGTTTATACACCTGAGAATCCTGAAGCTCCTGCATTAGATATGTCACTCGAAAAAGATATCCCTAAAGGACTTACTATATTAAAGAGAAAGATTTGGGAGCCGTATTCAGTCTACAAAAGGTTGGCAGGAATAAAACCACAAGAGAAGATAAAGACCGGATTTTTATCTGAGAAAAAGAAGACTACATTAGTTGAATCAGTTTCAATAAAGATTCGGGGTAATTTTTTTATCCCCGATGCTCGTAAATTCTGGATTAAACCTTCAATAAAGTATCTGGCTAAATATTTGAAGGAAAATCCTGTTGATGCTATTGTCTCCACCGGCCCACCCCATAGTATGCATATGATATCACTTGGCATTAAAAAAAGACTGAATATTCCCTGGTTGGCTGATTTTCGTGATCCCTGGACAAATATTGATTTTTATGAGGAACTGAAATTATCTGCAAAAGCGAAAAGGAAGCATCATCAGCAAGAGAGAAGTGTTTTGGAAAACGCTGATGCTGTCTCTGTTATAAGCCAGACAATGGCTACTGATTTTGAGAGGTTATTTAAGAGGCAATATCAAGTAATATCGAATGGTTTTGATGAGGAAGATCGGATTGGTTTATCTGAATTAGTTAAAGATGAGAAGTTCTCAATTGCTCACATTGGTTCTATGAATAAAGCCAGAAATCCTATTGCGTTATGGAAAGCTCTTGCAGAATTGATTTCTGAAAACAAAGAGTTGCGTAATGATCTTGAGATTAAGCTGGTTGGCCCGGTTGATTTTTCAGTAAAGGGATATATTGAGAAATATAAATTGGCTAATTTTATATCTTACCTTGATTATACTCCTCATAATGAAATCATTAAGGTGCAGAAAAAATCGCGCATACTTTTGTTATTAATAAACAATACCCCTAATGCTAAAATGGTTGTAACAGGAAAGTTGTTTGAATACATTGCTTCCGGCACGCCAATTCTTTGTGTCGGGCCTGAGGATGGTGATGCAGCTAATATCTTAAAAGAGACAAAAAGCGGTCTTATTTCAGGTTTTGATGACGTTGATAAGCTAAAGGGAAATATATTGGAATACTACAATATGTTCAGAAATGGAAACTTAGAAATGAAAAGCGAAGGTGCTTCTAAGTTTTCCCGGAAAAATCTGACGAAAAATATAGCTGACTTACTGAACCGTATAGTTAAATGATTCTGGTCACGAATTTGGAATCATCATACTCCTCATTAAAGAGTTTATAAAGCTCGGAAATTATAGGATAATCACAACCTTGGTTCTTCCTTTTTATCTCATTACAGAAGACGTTAACAGCAATTTTTCCTTCAAGGGTAACCTTGTCTGATATGTCCTCAACAAAAAATCCTTTACCGATAAGCAGGCCAAGAGTGCGATTGCGGCTTAGGTCGTTAAGAGCAGTAAGGCAGAAGTCGCCAAAACCACAATATTTGAACAAAGTTCCTTCCATTCCACCATAGTTAAGCATTATCTCCCGCATCTCATTGAATGCTTTTGTCAGGAATAGGAATCTTAAATTAGATGAACTAAAATGAGCATCTACAATACCTGTTGCAATTGCATAAATGTTCTTCAGGAGACTTAGAATCTCGACTCCTCTAATATCATTTGTAAAATCAATATATATATTTGTATCTTCAAATAAATCTGAAAATAATTTAAAATGACTCTCATCTTTCGACCCTATTGTAAAAGCAGTTGGTATTCGGTTTATCAATTCGCGAGCAAATGTGGGACCCTTAAATGCACAGACAGGATTGGAAGTAATGTTTTTCAAACTTTCAGTAATTATTTTATTATCCGGTCCAAAGCCTTTAGCCATGTTCAGAAGAATTGCTTTTGGGTTTAAAATATTCTTTACATTATCAATGTAACCGACAATAACATTTGAAGGAATAGCAAGAAAAACAATATCTGCATTTTTAAGTACATTAATGTCTGTTGTCGCCCTGATATGTTTACTAAGCTTCAGGTTTGGAAAATATTTTTGGTTGCGCCTTTTATTGTTAATTGACTCCACTACCTCCTTTTCAATAGAGAGAAGCATAATATTATAGGCATCCTTTCTTGCCAAAACATTACCAATAGCAGTTCCAATGGAGCCTGCGCCAACGATCACTACATTGTTTATTTCTTTCATTATTAAGGTTTGATTTTATTCAATTTTATGCAAATATAAATAAAAATGCTAAATGGATGTGGTATTCATAAACTAAACCCTGAATTTTTTCATAACCTCATTGATTTTATTATTTATGTC
>JAOZOC010000285.1 GCA_029933495.1 Bacteroidales bacterium | reverse complement strand
ATAGTTTATAGTAGCTCAAATCTGAAATAAAAATGGCAAGAGGAGTAAAAAACAAAACTATCTGTACTACAATTACGAATAGCAAAAAAACTGTCTGGATTCTTTGAATCATAGCTTTAATATTTATCTGTATCGAAAAATAAATTTATTGGAGGCAAAGATAGAAATCATTTGTTATTTATCCGAAATTTGTTTTTTTAACTTTCTCTCTTTTTTCCTGATCTCCTTTTCTTCTTTTGTTTTTCTCTTAAAAAGGTCGCTAAATTTATAGAACTCTTTTGTGTATGAAAGACCGATGCCCTGTGTGTATAAGGAGTAGTTTTGATAAAGCAGGTTGTTATTAGACCTGTTAAAGGCAAATGCGCGCCAACGGCCGTCATCGGTTAACTTTACAGCAACATCAACCTCCCCGACAATATCGTTTGTATTTCTGGTGTCGTCTTTACCCCTTACACCAACATTCCCGCTAATTGAAACCCTGTTGTCAAAAAGCTGCGTTGACAAAGCAACACCTACTTCCTGAGCAAAGTTGTCATCTCCGGGTTTGTAGTTGACACCAATGTCAAAATCGTCACTAATTCTGGATAATATATTATTTAACTGATTTGTAAGTAGCGATATTGAATTAAAATTCAGAGAACCGGAATAGCCTGAAGAATAATAAAAGCTATTCATTACTAAAAGAGAAAGTACCTGCTGGCTCATCATAGCCTGGTCGGTGGTGTCCAGCCTGGAGTAAATGTAATTTTTATCAGTCTCTTTAATATAGGGGAAATCAATTGAAAATGATATAGTAGGATTTAGCAGCTTGCCTCTCATATGTATAATACAATCAACATCAACTCTTGTTGCCGAGTCTTGGGGAGGTCCGTACTCACCAAGTTTTGTTTTTACTTTATAAGCTGCTGATATATTTACATTCGCATCATAAGGGTCGCCACCCCAATCTATACTGCTTCCTCCCAGCATTTCAAAATCACGATTAATGATACTTTGAAGAGTCAGAAAAAAAGATCCTCTTTCAATAATGTATTTCCCAGCCATTGTAAATTTCCCAGGAGGTGTTAATGTCATTTCCACAGTCCCGTTTCCCCGGCCCCTTAGGTTTCCCATTTGTGAAGGTAAAAACAACTGAAGATTCGCGTTATAATTTAGGTTAAGCTTTAAGTTCATACTCAACCCTTTCACTTTAGTATCAAACTCACTTACTTTTTGGATAATTATATTATCCTCCTCGTTATTGATAAATGTCACAAAACTATTTTCGGATACTTCTGAAATGGTATTAAGCGGAAGATAAACCATTGTCCCTTTTTCTGTTGTTGCGTCAATATCCAGATTAATATTATCAACGGGGCCTGATATCCTTATTTTCCCGGTTGCAAAGCCTTTACCGTAAAAGATGTCATTGTTCGAAATGGATGTGTTTAGAACAGAAAGATTATTTGCATTAAAGTTAAGATCAAGTTTTAAATTACTGAAATGATCATGATATATAGTTCCATAGCCTGTTCCTTTATTATTTAAAGAGTCGTTAAGAACAAGATCATTAAAATAGATTTTATCTGTATCAAAAAATATTTTTTGTGCAAAATAATATTTTACATTCAGATAATCAATTAGCATAGATACCCTCATAAGGTCCAGCTCTCCTGTAAGCTTAGGAGCATTTTTTGTACCCCGGAGTTCGAGATGGCCTTTTCCCAGTCCGTCTATTTTCGAGGAAAAAGATTTGGTAAATGGTTGAAGAGTTTTTAGTTTGAAGTTATCAAGATCAAGATCAATATCAAAATTTTGATGTTCATTTCCAGGGAGATACCTGCCTGCAATTTCTAAAGTCTTTTTACTCCCGATATTTCCTGTGTAAATCAGTTGTCCAAGGATATTGAAGGTGCTATTAAGTGGATCCCAGGTTGTATTCAGGGAAAAATCTCCCAGATTCTCGTTATCAAAATACATTTTGGAAATAGTTATATCTGAAAGTAAACTTGGTGAGTTATAAATGCTTGATATTTGAAAATCTCCATTTACAATGCCATTAAGGTTAAGCCCGTTTCTTTTTAGGATATATTCAAGATTCGAGAGGTGAAAATCATTGAACTTTACTATCAGACTATCCTTTGGCTGTTCCGAAATAACACCATTAATATCAATTCCCTGTGAGCCTGATGTAAAGGAGAAATTTTTAATGGCTAAGTAGTTTGAATCTATTTCGATATAATTATCAGGATGAATCTGCCATAAGGTATCGGTAACCATTAGCTCCGATTTGTTGAATACAATACGATATTTATTGCTTGAATTAAGCTTCATTATACCTCCTATATCTCCATAACCTGTATGAATGCCATCCCTGTTATCCCATATGAGGGAGTATAAAACGGTGTCGTTCATAGCTTTAGACTGAAAGACAAGGCTATCCATAAAAATACTATCAGAGAGATAAAGCCTGTCACATCCAGTTGTCAGATTTATATATTCATCTTTAAAAAAGAAATCCAGATTCCAGTTTTCCAGTTTTCTCCCATAATAAGTAACTTCAGGCGAATATCCCTCCATAAACAGGTTTCCGGTCACTGAATTATACCCACCGATTAATGTCGTAAGAGGTGCTATTTCCAGATCAGGTAGAAATAACCTTGTTATTGCAGAAGATTTTTTTACCGTTAAATCAAAAACAAAGTCCTGAGCAGCCAGGCTATCAGCTCCAACTCCAGAATCAATAAATAAAGTGTCAAGATAATTATTGAATAGATTTTTTATTGATACAGGAAGATCATTGGCAAGAAATTTTCCCTCAATGGAACCATCGACAAAGTCTGAAAAAAGGCGTATCATTGTATATTCGGTTGAGTCTCTTGTAAAACTCAGAGTGAAATCATCCATTTTGTATGTATCCCCTTTTTCAAAGTACTTCGTACTGTCAATCTTAATAATTCCCTGCATCTGGTCAATCTTGTCACCCTGAAAATCAAAGTAAAGGTTGCTGGTCAGATTCATCGATGAATCCCGGTCTGCCAGGTTCAGCTTAAAAAGTTTAGCATCTTCTACCAGGGCACTAAACTTATATAAAGGTATTGCTTTGCTATTATCAATGGCTCCGTTAAAAGTAAGATTCAGATTTTTATCATTTATATCAACACTTCCATTAAACTGATTATTAGCGATCTCTCCATTAACAACAATATTGCTATACACATAATCTTTAAATTCAATTGAATCTATCTTTCCTTTAAGGTTAACTTTTAATACATCGGAGCTTGCTCCCTCTCCGATGATATCAGCCGAGCCATCAACCTTTCCAAGGTCATCAACACCGAATAAAACACCAGCATCGAAATTATCCATTTTCAGGAAACCGGTATAACTCATATCCTTATCTCTTTTATTAACAAGAGCAAGATTAGAGGTAATATCTCCAATGCCGGTCTTGAATCGTGCATCAGAAACGAAATCATTAAGGAAACCGGTAAATTTTCCTGTTATATTAATATCTCCTAACTTTTGTAGTATGTCGGGCATCTCAATATTTGAATTTTTTGTGGGAAGTCTGAAATTTGAAATGTCCTCTGCGGAGGTTGTAAAATTTGTAATGGAGAGGTGAGTAAAAGTCTCATTAATATCAGGAAGTCCGTTCATCTGTATGTCACCCCTGAACTGAGTTCTGGTCCCGGTTGCTAATTTGAACTGTTTTGCTTTAAAATTATTTACATATCCGTTTATCTTTCCGACAACCTTCATTCTGTTATCCATTGAGTACATAACCGGTGCGAAATAACCAACTTCTGACAAGTTTATAATTGAAGGCCTGAAATCAATACTGATCATTACTTTATTTATAAAATCGCTAAAATCCGCAAAACTGTCAACTAATAATTGTAAGTCAATATCTATATTGTTTTTTGGAGTATTAAGCTTTAAACTATTGGCAACTATCCCAAACGATCCAAGCTTTATATTGCCTGAAAGACTGTCAATAATAAAACCGCTTTTTTCATTTAAAGAGAGATTTAGCACTTCTACTGAGACAGAATCACCTGCAATAAATATATCATCTGCATTAAAATTTAATCCTGATATTTCAATATGGGAAAAATCAACCTGATCTGTTTTTTTAGGTTTGTTTTGATTGTCGAAGATAAATTTTGAATCTGCAATTTCTACCATTCCTGACCTTATATCCCAACTTTGTGCTGATGTATCTATCTGTGCAGTATCGTTTTTGCTTGCATCTCCAAGAAGAAACTGAAAATTGAGATAATTCTCACCAATGTATTTGCGTATGCGTATGTCAGCATATTCCATATCAATTTTCTGCAGGTCTATTTTTCTCTTTTTTAAATTGAATTGTTTGATCTTGATATCAACCTCGCCACTGCACACCAAAGTGTCGCCGTGTTGATCATGAATAAGCAGGTTTGTTAACCTGATATCATTGAAAGATGAGATGTTGATCCTGTCAATAGAAAAATATGTATTATATTTTTTTGTCAGATATGAAGTGGCTATTCTGGCAAGAAGTGTTTGAGATATTGAGCTTTGCAGAATAAAGGAGGCAAGGAATAAAAGTGTAATTATTCCCGTTAAAACATAAACTGTTATTCTAAGTATCCTTTTTTTGATAATTTTGTCCTCCTAAAATATAATTGCAAACTGATAAAAGTATTACTCAAAGGCTTTGCGATGCAAAAATATGGAATAATTTACCAACAAATGAATGTGGAAAACTAAGCACCAATAATTTACATCATCCTGATATGAAAACTTATATCTTAAGCATCGAATCATCGTGTGACGATACATCAGCAGCAATCCTTGAAGATAACAAGATTCTTGCCAATATTATTGCAAATCAGGATGTGCATAAACGCTATGG
>JAOZOC010000284.1 GCA_029933495.1 Bacteroidales bacterium | reverse complement strand
TAACGTTTTAAACTTGATTTAAAAGACGGATTGTATTTTATAAAAATTATTAACGGTGAAAATGTTTATTTAAAGAAGGTGATTATTGAAAATTAATAGGTTATCTTTCGGCCTGCCCGCCATCTCTGCTTCTCGTTGGTGTTATTACCAACGGGATAACCCCAACGGTAAGTTGTCAGGTTGGAGACAACTCCAACCTGAGGCAGTAGCATTGAAAGATTGTTATACAAAAATAATGGTAGCAACGAGAGCGAAAATTGTTATACAATTAACGTCGGTAATGTGATAAGATGACAAGCGTGGACGCTTGTCTCATCATTGTGATCCTTAACAAGATCAGCGATTATCTGTAAGATCATAAAAATCTGCGTTCCAAAAACCAGATATTCTGAAAAGCCTGTTTATATCTTATAATCTACAACAGCAGTGCTTTCTGTCACTTTTCCAAGGAAATCAAGAACTTCAATATGCTTCGGATGATTCCTGTAATTATTCAGATCCTCTTCTGAATCAAAAATTGTATTCAGCACCAAATCGTATGCTGATGATCTCATATTAAAATTCAAACCTATTTCAATGAATTTAATTTCATCAATATAGATTTTCAGGTCTTCAAGTGATTTTTTCAGTCGCAGAGCATTTGCAAGTTTCTCTGCCGGTTCTTCAGTTTCCTTTAATTTCAGCATTACAATGTGCTTTACCATAATTCCAGTTTTTTATTTAATCTGTTTTGCAATGTTAATTATTTCCTCAAAACTTTCAGGTTGAGTATTTTCGGTCCTGTAATAAAGCTCTTTTGCAAAGTCAACAAGTTTCCTGCTTGCAACAAAACGCAAATACTTTTCTTCAAGATTATCCTCACCAAGACGTATTCTGTCGAGTGCATCGGCATCTTTCAGGATTGCCGTTACTGTGTAGGCATCATCCGTCTTACTGAATTCAGAATAAACGGAATGGTTCGCGACTGCTTTTCCGATAATCTTAATGTCATTTGTATCCATCCCGGCTTTACGAAAAAGTGATTTAAAAGCAGGAAGTTTACTTTTTACAGCCCAACTCCCATGTTGAGTGCAATACCCGTCATTTTTTCGTGCAAGGTCGTGAATAAAAGCCGCACACAAAGCAGGAAGCACTTCTCTGTTCAAACCCTCAGTTTCAGCAACATACATTGTCAGGCACATCACCCTGTAGGTGTGATTAATACCGTGTAGCGTACTTTGGTGGTCAAAGTAATTCCGCTTCAGATTGAACAATGAATAATCAACATTAATCATAATTACCGGAGTAAATACTAAACCCCATTTTTACATTTTCGCATCAACAATATCGAGTATTTCCTTTTGCCTTTTAGCTGCACTTGCCTGAACTCCCTGTCCTTTTTTAACAATATCCTCAACAAAAGCCTTATCATCCAGACTTCCACCATTTATTTTAACATTCAGGAAAGCACCTTTTACACCTGCCAGGGCTGCAATAGAACCAACGCCTGCATCAGAAACAGAATTTGGATTTCCAATCTCGGCCATAGCTTTCATAACTTCCATCGACTCATAACAAAGGTTCATAACTTTAAAAGGAACCTCAATAGCATATTTCGTTGCATCCTGAATAGCCTTATTACGTATGGCTTTATCCTCATTGGTCTTCTTAGGTAGTCCAAAAGCATCCATAATCTTATTAAATGCATTTGTATCCTCATCAACCATTTTCAGGAGTTCAGTTTGATAATATTTTCCTTTAACAGCCCATTCAGAGAACTCCTCCCAACGGTCGTCCCAGCCACGCTTGTGCGATGAAAGATTTGCAACCATTGTACCGAGAGCAGCGCCCATAGCACCCATAGCAGCAGCTATGGATCCTCCACCCGGAGCGGGTGACTCCGATGCAGTTTCTTCAGTAAATCCGGCAACAGTCATATCAACAAGCTTCTGAGATTTATCTTCAAGAATATATTCAATAATCTTTTTATCCGGATCAAAAGGGCCAAGTTCATCAAGGCCAAGTGATTTTACAGCAACTTTAATAATTTCCCTGTCAGTAATACCCAATGACCGTTTTTGCATTTTCAGATAAAACTTTCCTGCATCAAGCATCGAATTTAACGGAATAACTCCAACAAGTTCTGAGCCGGTAACCCTTATCCCTCTGGCTTCTGCACTTTTTTTCACAGCCTCGAAAGCTTCATGGACAGAAGTTACTGTTATATCAGTAAGGTTCATAGATATCTGGGCAATGCCATATTCCTCAATAAACCAGCCAATAGCTTTCACTTTCTTCAGCATTCCAGGAGTGTAAACAGGTTTCCCTTTTTCATCCTTAACAATTTTTCCTGTGAGAGGATTTCCTTCGCGTTTCACACGACCTCTTTCTCTGACATCAAAGGCAATAGCATTTGCCCGTCGTGTTGATGTTGTGTTCAGATTGACGTTATAAGCGACCAGAAAGTTTCTTGCACTAACAGCAGTTACACCTGTTTTTACAACATCATCATTAAACTCAGCTGGGCCCCAGTCGGGTTTCCAGTGCGGGTCGGCGAGTTTTTCTCTTAAACCTTCATATTCGCCTGAACGGCAATTAGCAAGATTACGGCGCTCTTCGGTAAAAGCTGCAAACTCATAATTATAAACCGGAATTCCTAGCTCCTCCCCTATTCTCTTTCCAAGATTGCGGGCAAGCTCGACAGTCTCTTCCATTGTAATATTTGCAACAGGTACAAGCGGACAAACATCAGTTGCACCAAAACGTGGATGTGCGCCGGAATGCTTACTCATATCAATTAGTTCGGAAGCTTTTTTAACTACTCTGAAAGCAGCTTCGCAAACCTCGTCAGGCGTCCCGACAAAAGTTATTACTGTCCTGTTTGTCGCTTTACCGGGATCAACATCTATTAATCTTACACCCTCAACAGTCTCTACGACATCGGTTACCTGCTTTATTATATTTTCATCGCGACCTTCGCTGATGTTCGGAACACATTCTATTAATTGTTTCATTTGTTTTTTACAATTTAGTTAACCAAAATACATATTGGCAAAAATACATATTTCAAAAAATGAATTCGCAAAGTTATGAATTGGGTTTTAATTGGGAGAGTTTTTCTAAAAAATATTTTGCACTACGGCAATTTGGATGTTTTGCAGCATTGATAATTGAAAAACCATTATTTATAAGATAATTTGCATGGCGATTTCTCTTTTTACTCAAGCCCCTATTAGTGTACTCCTCAAATAAGTTTTTTAATGTTTCAAAAGGTTCTCCCTCAATATTTTCAGGATCACCATAAGAAAATTCTTTCTTTAATAAATGCGTAAGCAAATCGCTGTCTGCCAGAAACCAGGACTCTACAGTTTTAGAAGCAATAATATTAATTTGTTTCTTTCCTGAATAGGTAAAAATACTCTCTTTTGAATAGGTTATACAAGAATCGGATTCCTTATCTATTAAAACAAAAATATAATTTGCTTTTCTGTCATCGAAAATATTAAACAAGCTTTGTATTTTGTCATTCTTGTTAAGAAGTCTATCTCTGCCATCAGGAGATATAAAAACACCTATACTTTCAATATTTAACGATGTCAATAAACTTTTGAAATTTTCAGATATTATTAATTTCTGAAATGGTTTATCTTCAACAATGAATCCAACCTTAATCATATCAGTCCGCCTCCCAAAACATTTGATAACCAGGCCTCATCCATTGATAAGTTATAAAACTCCTCACCCTGGAATTGTTTAATCCTGGTTTCGCCATTGATTTTATCAACCACAATAATTTCTTCCGGCTTAAGTGCAGAAACCAATGATTGTGAATGAGTTGTCAGCCAGATATAGTGGCCTTTTTCTTCGCATTGCTCTCTAAAAAAGCCAACCAATTCTTTTATTGCTTCAGGATGTATCCCGTTTTCGGGTTCTTCTATGCATAAAAATTGTCTATAAAAGGAGCCTTCAGAATAAGATTGGTAAACAGATGTTAGCAGCGCAATTATATTAAATGTTCCATCTGAAATTAAATGACGCGAAAATGGTTTATTCGTATATCTCTCGTAAATTAATAAACTATCATTTCCTGACAGCTCATCTGATTTTATTTCAACATTCTTAAACTCCGGAATAAAAAAGGATATTAATTCAACAAATTCATCCTTAATAACCGGCTCAACTAATAGACGTTTTAGTACTTTTTCCAAGTTGCTGGCATCAGCCGACAACCGATTTTCTCCTTTAGTAACAATCTTCACTTTCTCTTTGTTATTTATAAATAACTTTTGAAATACATCGAAAAAAGGAATTTCGTTTAAAGGAAAATGCTGCTGAATACCATACTTTGGAGTAATACCTACAATCTCAGGATTTGAGAGGTCATTATTAGCACTGAAACAGGTTTTATAATCATCAAAATTCATTTGAATTTTAAAAATATCAGATGTTTTATTGAAGTTGACTATTGATTCCTTATCATACAAAGAAGAAAAAGCCTCCTCTATCCCAAACCTTTTTATAAAAGAATACATCTCCAACGCCTCAAAAATATTTGATTTACCTGCAGCATTCGGCCCGACAAAAACCGTAAATGGATTGGGTTTTTCAATAGTTACATCAACAAGTGACTTGAAATTTTTTATATGTATTTTTTCAATTGCCATAATTATCTGTTATTCAGCAAAAATAATAAATAATCTCAGTTTAATTCTTAAAAAAATATTTCCCCATTCAGAATTACCTTCTCCACCTTATTTGTTCCATAGTAATAAGGCAAGTATTCCAGTGTCGGGATTTTTCCGGTAATAAACAGGTTGGCTTTTTTACCTATAGCAATCGAACCAAGCTCATCACTTACATCCATAGCATAGGCACTATTTAGCGTAACTGCATTAATCGCCT
>JAOZOC010000283.1:4412-4892 GCA_029933495.1 Bacteroidales bacterium | reverse complement strand
AATTACTTCATCATCCGAAATATCCAGATTCCAGATTATATCCTTTTCATCATCCAAATTTGCAATAAATATTTCAATAATGTCATCCTCATCCACATTATCAAAAAAGTCCGGATTCTCCTGTAAAATCTCCGTCATAGTAATATCAGGAACTGGCTGCAATTCATTTTCATTTCTGTTAAAAACCGTAAAGAATAAAACTACAACGATTGCAATAAATCCTGCAACACCTGCGACATAGCCTGTTTTTTGGAGAAACCTCCCCATAACTGTTTTCTGAGGTTTACTGATACGATCCGCAATAGCAACAGGCAGCTTTTCAAAATAACCGTCAGGAACAGCAAAAGGATTTTCCCGTTTTATTCCAGGAAGCACTTTCTGAATACTCCCATAATTTTCGTTTGCTTTCTCCTTATATGTTTTCCTTTTGTGTGACATCGTAATATTTGATTCTGTTTTATTTGAATGGTTTAATTCTCC
>JAOZOC010000283.1:0-4402 GCA_029933495.1 Bacteroidales bacterium | reverse complement strand
CTTTTTTACAGCAAAATGGTATGAGGCTTTCAATGCACCGACGCTTGTACCGGTAATTTCCGAGATATCTTCATACTTCATCTCATCAAAATACTTCATATTAAAGACCAGTCTTTGTTTTGCGGGTAGTGTGAGCAGGGCTTTCTGCAACTTCAATTGCACCTCACTACCTGTAAAATAGTTATCATCCTCAACAGCTTTCATAAGCCCCTTTTCATAATTTCCCGGATTCAGTGTCAAAAACATATACTTCCGTTTCCTCTTTTTTAGAAATGCAAGAGCCTCGTTGGTTGCTATTCTGTAAATCCAGGTGTAGAGGCCTGAATCAGTCCTGAATCCGGCAAGGCCTTTCCAAATCTTAATAAATATCTCCTGAACAACATCGTCTGCATCATCATGAACAATTACCATTCTTCTGATATGCAGATATATCCGCTTTTGATACTTCCTCACAAGCAGGTTGAACCCGTAATGACGGGAGCTTTCATCACCAAACAACTCCAGTATTTTCTTATCGCTGACCTCTGTCAATTCAAATGTTTTTTGAAACGAAGATAACAATTATTTGATTGCTTAGGGACGGTAAGGTTTAAATGAGAGTTTTAAAAATTGTTATTCCTCATAGAGGTTAAATCTTTCAGGTCGAAGAAAGCCTGTGTGCAGGAGTTCTGAAAGGTTGGAGTCTCAAGCACCCGCAATCTCCTGATGACTGCAAACTCTAATACCGGGAAAGATTGAATTTTTCCCCGAACTATGCATCAATAGCCATAAGGAGATATGCAGGCACACACAAGAAATCAGCCCGATAAACTAAAGTTCCTTTATCTTTATATTTCTGAACCAGACATCATCACCATGATCCTGAAGTCCGATATATCCTTCGGATGCAGGGTTCATAAAATCGGGATAATCCTTGAACTTACTGTTTTTGACCATATTTTTCCAGTCATCGGTCCAGAGATGATATTCCAGAATTTTTTCTCCATTCATCCAGTGAACAACGGTACCTTTGTAAACCATTATCTTTACTTTGTTCCATTGTCCGGCAGGGTGTACAGCTTCAAATTTCCCGGGAATCAGGTCGTATAGCGATCCTGCGGCACGGTTGCCGTCTTTTCCCAGTTTTGCATCAGGATGGCGGTCATTGTCAAGAATTTGCATTTCGGGTGACGACTTCCATATTGCCTGCCCCGGTTTTTCCTGCACAAGATAAAAAATACCGCTGTTTCCACCTTCGGAAACCTTCCATTCCAGCTCCAGTTCAAAATTGCCGTACTTTTTATCAGTTATTATATCGCCGCCACCACCGGCTTCGCCCTTACCGGAACCAAGGACGTGTAACGTTCCATCTTCGACAACCCAGCCCTTTTCAGGAAATTTTTCTTTGTTATATCCTCGCCAGCCGTTTGTTGTTTTTCCGTCAAACAAAAGCTTCCAGCCGTCTGCCTTTTCTTTCGCAGTCAGTGTATTCGGATCAACCTGTTCTTGTTGCTGAACCTCTTTTTTTACCTCCTTTTTTTCAGAAGTCTGTTTTTTATTCCCCTGAGAACAGCTTATCGCAAAAATTGCCATAAGGAGAATCGCTGATAATAAATTTATTTGTTTCATTTTTATAAATAATTTATCAATTTTATCCATTATACTTCTTGTGCTTAACTTCCGCTTTATTCAAGCATTTAAGCATTTAAACATTCAAACACTCAAGCATTTAAGCATTAAACCATCACTAAATCCATCTTTATGAGACACATCTCCTAACCCGGCATCTCAGGCTAGGCCCAACCGTCACGATAAGTATGCTTAATATACTCTTTCGCAGCATTCAGGGCATTCAAAGTATTGTGCTTTGTATCGAAATGCGGATGTCCGTCAATAACTTCAAAATTATCGGATGTCACAACCCTGATTTCATCGGTATCTGAAATATTTTCAAACTTCATTTTTTCACCATTCCAGATCAGCTCACGGTTAAGGTCCTGTAGCCTGACGGCAACCACACCCATAACGACCATTTCATTTAATGGCCCTGAGTAATTAAAGTTGGATGAAGATTCTACTCTACTTTCGGGACTTTCTTTGCAAGCGCGAATCCAGTCCTGCTCGTGAGCACCTTTCCAGCAACTAAGTCCTGTTTCCTTCTCAGGACGTCTCGTTGTGGGTTCAGGCTTTTTAAAGTCATCCATTTTATCATAAGGAAGCAATATAGGATCCCGGCCATAGGCACCACACATCAACTTACCCTTGTCACCTTCAAAGATACATCCGCCATTGGGGTCTCTGCCAAGAACCTCACCGGCAGGCAGCTCTTCGGGACGTTCGGGAAGGAGACCACCGTCATACCATGAGACTTCAACTTCGGGAAGTTTGCCACGCTTCGGGAATTTGTAGTGTACAATTTCAGCGTGAGGGGGTGATTCGGTATTGACCTGTGTCGAACTTGCCTGAACCCTGTCAGGATACATCAAATCAAGAGATTTAAAAACTGGGTCCATTATATGACATGCCATATCGCCAAGAGCACCTGTTCCGAAATCCCACCAGCCACGCCAGTTCCATGGTGTATATGCATGATTAAAAGGCCGTTCTGGGGCAGGCCCCAAAAAGAGATCCCACTTCAATGTGTCGGGTACAGGAGGTGTCTCTGCCGGACGCTCCATTCCCTGCGGCCATATCGGACGGTTTGTCCAGGCATAAGCCTTGCGAACGTCACCAATTACACCACTTTTTATCCACTCATCAACCTGATGGATTCCTTCACCGGAATTGCCCTGATTTCCCATCTGGGTTGCCACTTTGTACTTTTTTGCCAGTTTTGCAAGCAACCTGGATTCATAAACAGTATGTGTCAACGGTTTTTGAACGTAAACATGCTTTCCAAGAGTCATAGCATGGGATGCAATAATAGCATGTGTGTGGTCAGCTGTTGCAATAACCACTGCATCAATTGAATCGCCCATTTCATCAAACATCTTTCGCCAATCGTAATACTTTTTGGCTTTGGGATATTGCTCAAAAACACCTGCTGAGTATTTCCAGTCAACATCACAGAGTGCAACAATATTCTCTGTGAGTGCACAATTGTTAATATTTGTGTGACCCATCCCACCAATGCCCACTCCGGCAATATTCAGTTTATCGCTCGGAGCAACATGACCTAGCCCTCCGACAACATAGCTTGGCAATATTGTAAAACCTGCCATTGCTGTGGCAGCAGTTCCAATGAACTGTCTGCGACTAATAGATTGTTTTTGTTTTTTCATATTTTTCCATTTTAAATAAGACCAGGTGATACCTTTTCTTTACGTTCAATTTTATATAATAACCTTTTCATTTTCCCTATTGCTTTCAAATGCGAGCTCAATGATTCTGATTAAATCCATGCCTTCTTCTGGTTTTACAGCCTGCTCTGCATTGTCTAATAAAACATCATAAACATTATCATAAAACTTCATATAATTTCCGGGTTCGGTAACTATTCTGCCGTCAACCTGCTCATCATCAGATTCAGTAGTCAGGAAACCCCAATTTTTCTCATCCTCAACACCCCATTTTCCCCCTTCTGGCATCCTTCCATTCGCGAGTGCTTCTTCCTGGGGATCAATACCATATTTTATAAATGAACCATTAGTACCATGAATGATAAATCTGGGGCCGGGCTCTTTAACCATCATTCCTGCGGTAAGAATTACTTTCGCTGCCGGATAAAACATCTCAATTCGAAAATAATCATCCACCCTGCTTCCGGGCCGTTGCGACTGAATATCGGCAGTCAAACTTTTTGGTTTACCAAATAACTGCAACGCCTGGTCAATAAGATGAGAACCAAGATCATAAAGTATTCCACCTCCCGGCTTATCCTCATCACGCCATTTTCCGGGTGTCAGCTCAGGTTTATATCTGTCGAAATGAGCTTCATACTCCTGAATATCACCCAGAATACCGTCATTAAGAATTTTTTTAATTGTCATAAAATCACCATCCCACCTCCGGTTTTGATAGACAAATATCTTCTTTCCGGTCGTTTCAGATAATTCTATAAGCTCATCGGCTTCATCAGACGCCGGTGTAAAAGGTTTTTCCACAACAACATTCTTTCCTGCAAGCAAACTCTCTTTGACCATAGGAAAGTGCAGGGTATTTTCAGTTGTAACAACTATCAGGTCAATATCCTTATCAGCAAGTAAATCCTTGTAATCACGAACAACTTCAACATAAGGATATATCTTTTTTGAATCATTATTATGACGTTCAATAACCTTTTTCAGATTATATCCGGGATGAGTGTGCACAAAGGGAGCATGAAAGACTCTGCCGGAGAGCCCGAAACCTATTATTCCCGTGTTTATTATTTGTCTCATTTATCTTCTTTTTAACCCTGATATAATTTCACGCAGCGACGCAA
>JAOZOC010000282.1 GCA_029933495.1 Bacteroidales bacterium | reverse complement strand
TTGGCCTTGAATTGGAACCGTAAACACTACCATTTATTGAAATAATGATTTCACCTCCCGGGTTCCCTCCATAATCAGGTCCGAAAAGAGATGTTGTTAGAAATAGTGTGTCATTAATCCTCGCTACATCACGTATATCAACTCCATTAATATCAGGTCCAATTTGATCATCAGATATACCAAAGTATCCAAGCTCCTCTCCATCTTTATTGTAAAACATCAATAAACCCTGATACTCAACACTTCTTGCACCTACTCCCATAAAAACCGAATCATTAATTGCAATCGTATTATAAGCATCGCCAAAAACCGAATCCAGTGCTGCAAAAGGCAGTATCCATTTTTCTTCAAAAAGACTGTCAATACCGATAAAAAGAGGCCGTAGAAAAAAATGTGTTGTATCATCCGGATATGGCCAATAGCAAAAGCCGGAGATATAATAGTCATTGTTGATTTCTTTTATTGTATAACCTATTGGCTGTCTTATCCAGGAATAATTATTTCTTGACGCATAAGGTTTTTTCCATAAAACATCACCATTGTTACTTAAACAAATCAAATGAGTCATATCAATCAGATCATCTGATATTAATGTTGTAAGAAGAACAATTTCATTATTCTTGTTCAATGTTAAATCAATTGACCATCCGTTATTAAAGTCATCTTCATAGTTTAATATTTTACACCATTGATAATCTCCACAGGCTCCCATTTTTGATATAAAAGGCCACTGGTTTGGATAAGAGATATAACCGCAAATATAAATGTTACCCTCACTATCGGAAATAGAATTACTAATTCCGATATTGCCTAATGAATGTTTAAATGTTTTGTCGTAGAGCAATGTTAGGTTTTTATCCGTTTTTAAATTCCAACCATAAACTAAATCATCTGTACTTTCAAATCCACCAGTGATGTAATAACCCTTATCGTAGAGCTCAGTTATATCAGATGACCAATCCATTCTATTTGAAGCACCAAAATAAACCTCAGTTTTTGACTGAGCAATTAATATTTGGTGCAATAAAATGAATTGAACTATTATAATTATCCATGCGGAATTTCTTTGTTTCATAATACTCATAATTTTAAATTTAAGATAAGTATATGTTCTGTTTTCGTAACCTATACTTATTGCCATTTAATCAATTATCGTAAACTTAACACTCTCAATCAAACTCCCGTTGATTTTTAATGTAGCGATATATATACCGGCTTTCCATATACGTGTATCAACCGTAAACTGGTCGTGCCGGTTTGCGAATTTAACGGAATATTTCAAATTGCCTGTAATGCTATTTATTTCAATAACGGCATCGGCTTCGCGTTCAAGCTTATATTCAATAATTACATAGTCTTTAGCAGGGTTTGGTTGCACTTTAACAAACACGGGTGCATCGCCTGCTTTGCTCAATAGTTCATTGTATCGGTCTGTTGCTTCAGCCGATTTCAACAAGTCGGGCAAAATAATCGGTTCTTCGTATTCCATCTCGTTTAAGGTAAGCAATATGTTACGTGCAAACACGCTTGCCATACCGCTTTGCTGTGCTTCAATGCCGATAAGCGTTTCTATTTGCGTACTGTCAGCCTCAAAGATGCTTTTTCCCTCTTGTAACATACCCAAAAGCAGAGTGTAATATGTTGTAAATTGCGAATACTCTTCAACTTCTGCCAGTGTAAGGTCAAACTGCGATGGAATATTGTTTAATACTGCAAGCCCTTCGTTCCATTCTCCCTGTTCGCCTTTCAACATTGCAAGGCTGTACCTGCTGTTAAGGCTGTTTTCGCTTTGTAACAACATTGCAAGGCTGTCAAGCGAGGCTTGCGTATAAACGGTATCGTCCAGGTAGTGTCTTACCAAAACATTAAAATATTTTGCTTTTTCGAGTTTAAAGGCTGCCAGCCTCGATTCGGTTTCTTCCCTTATTGATACAATGCTGCGCCCCTGCAATATCTGTGCTTTCATATATTCGGGCAGCGGGTTCCACCGCTCGTCTAATTTCTGCATAAGTTTCTCCGATTTAACCGCTTTGGGGTTGGCAACCATAATGTCGCGTATCATTGCACCGGGCAATACGTCCTCCTTTTCGATTGCGGTGCTTATCACCGTGTCGGACAGGTAGGGCGATTTGTTCATCAAATCGTTATATACCTGCATTGTTTGCGGAGGAACGCTGTTGTCTACTTCGTTTTGTACGGCAAAGGTATTGCCACCGTCAATAAGCAGTGATAACAGGTTTTCGGTCGAATCAATCTTCTGCTCCGCATCTGCCATTTTACCTTTGGTATCACCAATTCCTCCTCCTCCTCCGGGATCATCAGACGGAGGACAACCGTTTTCGTAAGTCCATTGAGGATTAAAATATATTGGTGTTGGAGTAACCGTATTATGTGTATAATCAACGGGTTTAACTCTAATGTCATTATTCTGAAGCGGATAATAATAAGTAATATGGTTCGCCTCGTTGAGTATATCATCGTAGTCGTCGTTGGGGTTTTCATCATCAATCTGGAAGAGGTTCCCTGCCATATCTTCGGGATTGGAGAATGAAGCGCCCTGATTGGAAGCAATACCTGCGTCAATAGGAATAATAGGTAAATCCCAGATTATGATCTTGTCCATTTTAGTATAGTCGTACTTGTTGCATTTAAGTTGAAGTCCTTCTTCACCGCTCTTGCTGCGGTTTTTGCCCTGTATGTCCATTCCGCACTCAAGGTTTGTGAACCAGTTGCGGTAAATCTCATTGGATTCGTCACCAGACTCGTTTACTATCAAACCTATGCCTACCTTCTCTCCTGTATTATGGATAAAGTGGTTCTCCTCAACTTTGTAAGCTGTTGAGCGGTCGAGATACATGCCGTAACCTCCATCTTCAGTAAAAAGAGTGTTAATGTTGAAGTTGTTGTAAGTAACCACAGCATTCGACATACCGCCAATATAAACACCCCTGAAATTCTCTTCAAAGTCGCTATGCTCCACTTCAATATGTTTATTGGGTGAGCTTGCTGTGGCATAAATACCATATTCAAGGTTTTTAAAAAGGCCGTTATCCCATTCTATGCAATCTTCACCCCCGTTAATGCACTTCCCTTTTACTTTGTAATGTGAGTTCGTTGAGTATATGCCATTGCCCCAATATTGCGTAGATGAACTATTTACGAAGGAGCTGTTTATAAATTCCACGCCGTCAATAGATGTTAGTTTGACAAAATTTTTGGGTTGCTCGCCATTAATCATACTGTAAGTGGTCTTAAAGAGACAATCGGTAAAGTGGCTGCTACTGTTGTGGTCATAATCGTAAAACCTTGCAGCAGTTACATTATTTTTCAAAACAGCATTACTTGCAAACACAATACCACCGGAATAGCTCAGAACAGGTGCCTCTCCTTCACCCCCTGCCGGGATCTCCATTTTTACAGCTCTTATCCCGCAAATGGCATTTTCAATAGTACCACCGTTTTTTACTCTTACCAAACCCTGGTAAACAAGCGACTGAGGTTGATCTTTTGTGCCCCAAACCTCTATGCCTTGCCACATTTCATTTCCGGTTATTGTTCCCCCGTCAATTATAAGTTGACCTCCCCGTTTTACAATTATTTTTGTTTCCGGAGATACTGTTAAGGTATTTTGGATGGTTAATGTTGCACCGGATTCAATATAGATGTATGAGCCATAAAAGTCTATCTTATTTACCCATATTTGAGTATTATTGATAATTAAAGTTTCGGAAAGCATTTCCAATTTAAGATCAGAAGAAAATGTGAAATTTCCGGTAATATTATCAGGATCATAATGATTTATTATGTCTTGTGAAAAAGTATTTGCAGCAAGTAAAATAAAAAAGACTAAATTTTCGATTGTTTTCATTTTAATATAGTCTTAATTAATAATTTAAAGTCCTTATAATCTTTTTGCGTTGCACAAAGATACTTAAAAATAGCTAATTAAACACAAATGAATAAACTAATTTTCCAAAGGAAAATATAAAATAGAACAAAAAAGAACCCAAAAACCACCGTTTTTTAATCTTCGGTGGTTTTCAGGGGGGTGAACATTATTTAATAATGGCAAATTGTTAATAAGTAACCCTCATAAAAATATCTTCTCAAAACAAAAAACTACTATTTTTGTTTCCATAAAATTGATGTTATGACAGATTTAAAACCCGGGGATAAAGCTCCGGAAATCAGCAGTGTTGATCAAAATGGTAATAGAATAAATCTTAAGGACTACAAAGGAAATAAAGTGATTCTTTTTTTCTATCCTAAAGCAAATACCCCCGGATGTACTGCAGAAGCTTGCAACCTAAGGGATAATT
Organism: Bacteroidales bacterium; assembly: GCA_029933495.1. Classification (GTDB taxonomy): domain Bacteria; phylum Bacteroidota; class Bacteroidia; order Bacteroidales; family JAADJA01; genus JAADJA01. The sequence goes on along the minus strand of JAOZOC010000282.1, from coordinate 582 downwards.
ATGATGATTTGCTGAGTAAAGGATTTAAAATAATAGGAGTGAGTGCTGATAACGAAACGCGTCAGAAAAATTTTACTGAGAAATATGCTTTCCCTTTTCCTTTAATTCCCGATACAGAGAAGAAGGTTATAAAGGATTACGGTGTGTGGGGTCTGAAGAAAAATTATGGAAGGGAGTATGAAGGGATTTTTCGTACTACTTTTGTAATCTCGGAAGATGGAATAATTGAAAAGGTATTTAATAAGGTGAAGACCAAAGAGCATACTGAGCAGATTTTAAAAGAATATGAAAATTAATATATCATTCATTTTTTGATTGATTTTAAAATATAGAAAATAATGGCTAAGGAAAAACAAGACATAGCAAAGGAAAAATTAAAGGCACTCCAGTTGACGCTTGATAAGCTGGAGCGTTCATACGGAAAAGGTGCAATAATGAAGCTCGGAGATGATCCGATAGAGAATATACCAACTATCTCTACGGGTTCAATAGGACTGGATGCAGCTCTCGGAGTAGGTGGTTTACCAAAGGGAAGAGTGGTTGAGATATACGGACCTGAATCGTCGGGAAAGACAACTCTCG
>JAOZOC010000013.1:9994-17653 GCA_029933495.1 Bacteroidales bacterium | reverse complement strand
GATAATCCATGTTCGTTAATGGCTGCTATCCATGCGCCTGTCCCTGAACCCACATCAAGTGCAGTCAGATTTTTCAGCGGAATATTTTCATTTAGTAAAGCCACCATCCCGACATACTCCTGTTTAATAGACTTATCTATCAAACCGTAAACGGGAGCTATCAGGTTAAAAATGAACTTTGCCCTTTTATCCTCATCTTTTGAAAAATAATGTAATATGCTCATATATAAAAAAACAAAACCATAACACCACGTACATGATCGCGCATATCTACCACAACATCAAACGCATAACCCATAACAAATAACTTTTAACCCTTAACGCATAACCCTTAACCTCCATAAAGAAGCGAAGAGTGATGCAGGTCAATTTTCAAACCATCACCTGTTTTGATATAACCGAATGTGTATTCTACTTTTGTTTCGTCTCCGCTTAAATCGGTAAAATAATAGTTGCCCATTGCAATTGCCCTGTTCTCTTCAAGAATAATTCCTGTATTTTCGAACCTCACTTTTGTCCAGGGCTGCAGAGCAAAGCCATGATCTTCAGGATATTTTTCACTTCCTCCAATAAAATATGATTTTGCAGCTTCCAATGTTGGACGAAACTGAATTTCAGCTGCTTTAGTAGGTTTGAAAAGAATTTCCTTTTCGTCAACTGCATAAAGTTTTTTGATCTGTATTTCAGCCTCCTTTTCACAAAGCGCCATATTGGTTTTAAGGCTACCTATCTTAACAAGTGCATTTCCCCAGGCTTTCTGCGCTGCCAATACTTCTTCTTTTATAATCATAATTATTGTTTTATATTAAACCCACTTAACCAAATTAAAATCCTGACGATGCGGTAGCATATCCGACTTAGGATAGATTCTGTAAATAAAGCGAACCATTCCCGACACCTCAATGGGTGCCTTCCCGCTGTATATTGCGATATCATCTTCAACGCCATTAAGTTCAAGCTCAATAACATATTTTACTTTCTCCTCATCATCATTCTCCTTCTTGCCTACAAGAAGTTCCACACCAATATCCTCCGCATTCAGACCATTAGGTCTGAGTTTGAGTTCAATATCAGCCTTTTCTCCCATAAAAACGTTATCTGCATCATTACCAGGATATTTAGCAGAAACAATTTCCATATCATTCCAGCCTTTAACTATTCTTCTTTTCCAGCGTTCTATTTTCCTTGCAAAGGAATAATTATTCTGCTGCATTTTTCGCGACCGATCAACAAGTTTATTGTAAAACTTATCAATATAATCGTCAAGCATACGCTTCATTGTGTAATTCGGAGCTATTTCCGAAATTGTATTTTTCACATACGAAACCCACTTATGGGATATACCGTCATCGCTTTTATCGAAATAGAGAGTAATGATCTCATCTTCTAACATATCATAAATTGTTTCGGCATCCAGTTCATCCTGGAACTGTTGATTTCCATATGTTCTGGCCTCCTGAATCGCCCATCCGGCATTTTCACGGTAACCTTCAGCATACCAGCCATCAAGAACACTAAAGTTAACAACACCATTCATCACAGCCTTTTCTCCACTTGTTCCTGATGCTTCAAGAGGTCTTGTTGGTGTATTCAACCATATATCAACACCAGAAACCAGATAAGAAGCGATATGCATATTGTAGTTTTCCAGAAAAATTAACCTGCCTGCAAACTCAGGCATTTTTGAAAGTTCGATTATCCGCTTGATTATATCCTGACCCGGTTTATCATTAGGATGAGCTTTCCCTGCAAAGATAATCCGCACCGGCTTTTCCGGGTGGTTCAATATCTGAGCAAGTCTCTCAGGATTTGAGAAAATCAGATGTGCTCTTTTGTAGGTCGCAAACCTGCGGGCAAAGCCAATATATAGAGCATCTTCATCAATATGATCAATTGTTCTCAAAATATTTTTCGGACTCTCCTGTCGTCTGGTCAGATCAAGATAAACCTTATCTTTAAGAAATCTGACAAACTCCGCTTTGCTTTTTTGCCTGGTATTCCATACAGCCTCATCACTAAGCAAGTGTATCTTTTTCCAAAATTCAGGATTTGAGATATCTTCTCTGAACCCTTTCCCAAATTCTTTGTCATACAAGTTCTGCCAATGCTTCTCTGTCCAGGTTCCAAGGTGAACACCGTTGGTAACATATCCTATATGCAGCTCATCGGCAAAATAGCCATCATACATATCTTTAAACATTTCGCGCGACACTCTGCCATGTATTTTACTGACACCGTTCATCTCCTGCGAAAGGTTAGCAGCAAGCACACTCATCGAAAATTTCTCATCCGGCCTTCCATGCATACGCCCAAGATTCATAAACTCATCCCAGGTAATATTTAACCTTTCGGCATAATGCGGAATATATGTCCGCAAGATATCTTCTGTAAAGGCATCATGGCCGGCAGGAACAGGAGTATGAGTTGTAAATAATGATGATGCTCTGACAACTTCAACTGCAAGATTGAAAGAAAGTCCATCTTCTTCAACAAGGAGATGCAGGCGTTCAAGGCCCGCAAATGCTGCATGTCCTTCATTAAGATGATAAACATCAGAATTTATTCCGAGAGAATTTATTATCCTGATGCCTCCAACGCCAAGCAAAAGTTCCTGCTTGAACCTGTTATGCCAGTCGCCACCATAAAGCTGATGTGTAATAAATCTGTCTTCGGGAGTATTCTCACCTATATCGGTATCCAGCAGATAAAGCGGAATCCGGCCCACATCAACCTGCCAAACTTTTGCAGTAAGTTTTCTTCCCGGAAGCGCTAAAGAAACCTTAAGCCACTCTCCATCCTTAAGAACCGGTTTAAGCGGCAAATGACTAAAACTCTGAGGTATATATTGTGGTGACTGATCGCCAAACAGCGAAATACTTTGCTCAAAAAAACCATATCTGTAAAGGAGGCCAACACCCACTAAATCAAAATTGGAATCACTTGCCTGCTTAAGATAGTCCCCTGCCAGAATCCCCAATCCTCCGGAGTAGATTCTCAGATTCTCACAAAGGCCAAACTCCATACTAAAATATGCAACTTTACCACTATTTGCCGGTTTTTCAACTGACATATAATCCTTAAATCTTTTATATACCTTTTGCAGATTATTTATAAAAGGCTTATCCGAAGCAAGTGACTGTAGCCTGTCGTAGTCAAGCATATCGAGAAGTAAAATCGGATTATGATCACTCTTCTGCCACCCTTCCGGGTCAATCAGTCTAAAAAGTTCGCGTGCTTCATAGTTCCATGTCCACCATAGGTTTTGGGTCAGTTCTTTTAATTGCTCCAGTTCCTTAGGGATATTAGTTTTAACCAAAACCCTCTTCCAAACCGGCTTTTCCTTTTTCCCGTTTGCAGACAACATAAGATTTAACGACTGCTTGCCCTTGAACAGGTCGGAACGATCATCAACCTTATCCAGTGCAATGGAATAGAGATCCCAATATCTGGAAACAAGTTGCTCCCACAACAAACCTCTGGAACATTGATAAGCCTCATTGGCAGCCTTCTCAATATTTTCGGAAGATGATGAAAGAAAATAATCAAATGCTTCTTTAAGTTCAACAACTATCTCGTCATCATTATCATCAGTCCGATAACAAACGGTTACAGAATTATGTTCTATTTTGCAATTATCATTTACCCAAACACCAAATCCTGCAAGCTGGGTCGTAACTGTGGGTATTCTGAAAGCAATACTTTCGAGCGGAGTGTATCCCCAGGGCTCATAATATGACGGAAATACCGACAGGTCGAAACCAAGAAGCAAATCATAATAGTCCATATTAAATACGCCATCATTACCGTTAAGATAAGCTGGAACAAAAACTATTAAAACATTTGAATCAGGAGTGTTGTCAAGCCCGCTTCTATTAATTTCATTTAATACAGGATCTGTTTTACTATTGAACAAAATATGTGTCAAGTATTTATTATTATCCGTTTCAACAGCTCTTTTATCATTATCCGGTCTCAAAAGAGGTCCACCGTGATGCGCAGGAACAGTAATAAAAGCAACCAGTTTCTTCTTGCTATCATTGTTCTTATTTATGGCTCCCAGAGCACGAATAAAAACATCCAGCCCTTTATTTTTATATTCATAACGTCCACTTGTAATCACAAACAAAGAATCATTGTCAATCTCCTGCCCTGTCACTATTGCTGCAACTTCAACAAGTTTTTCCCTTGCCTGCATTCTCTTTTCAGGAAGACGATCTTCATTGGGATAAAAGGAATCTGTAAAGCCATTTGGAGTAACAATATCCGGCTCCTTAAACAAAAATGCCTTGCACTCTTTTGCAGTAACATCACTAACTGTTGCAAAACTATCCGCTTGGTTTGCAGCCACATACTCTATCGAATTTTTAGAAACCACCCCAAGTTGTTTGGCCACCTCAAAAGGCTTATACTTCTCCAGGTCACGATACAAAGGCATACCGTTTCCGGCTATTGATCTTCCAAGCGTTGTTGCATGTGTTGTAAAGACTGTTCCAATCTGCGGTACTTTATTTTTCAGATAAAGAACACCACCACCAGCCATCCATTCATGAAAGTGCGCAATAATATGATCCTGTGCTGACAGGTAGAACTCATAGAAACTCTCAATCACCTTACCGGCAGCATAACCGAAAAGAACAGGCTCTATATAATCCCATCCTCCGGGAAGTGAATCTAGTTTATATGTTTCCCAAAAAGATGCAAGGATTTTATCCTTTTCAGGAAAATATGGAGTAAAATCCACAAGAATAGCAATCGGTTTTCCTGGAATATTCCATCTTCCTATACGGATATTAAGACCTTCCATTTTGGCACTTTCACGCCAGGCAGTGTGAATTGAGTTATCCTCCAAAAAGTCTGGATTGTCAATTGTCTCTTTCCAGACATCAGGCCCTATAAAAAAATAATTATCTCCCAACTCCTTTTGTACCGCCTCCGACTTTGAGGAAAGAACAGTATAAATCCCGCCCAACTTGTTACAAACTTCCCAACTTACTTCAAACAAATAATTCGGTTTCATATATTAATATTTTTATTTTCAATTTTGTTAAACATTTTACGCAAACCCTCAAGGTTAAAATCATTACTGCTGCAATCATAAAACTCAAACCTGCAAGGTTTAGTACCTCCCGCCTGCTATAGCATAAACCAAAACCTGCAAGGTTAAAGGCCTCCCGCCTGCCATCGCATAAACCTTACAGGTTATACGTAAAAAAGCTGGCAAAAGTACTTTTAATAACAATTAAATTTGAAATAAGTTTCAAAAAAAAAGTTAATAACGCAACCAAAACCAAAAACTTCTCATCTCTATTGTTGTAAGCGAAATTAAAGCCTTAAATTATTTTTAAATAAAAAAAATACAGCCTATCGGATAAAATTTACTTTTCATTGATAATCAACAGTTTTCATTAATTAATAAAAGTAAATTATGAAAAAACAACCTTATGCTTTCTTAGTATTGCCTGTGCTCATTTTACTGGGCTTATCCGGCTTCTCACAAAATTCGGTTCTGTCATCAGGCAACTGGTACAAACTTTCAACCGGTCATTACGGCATCTATAAAATAGGATACGATGACCTGGTAAGTTACGGCATTGACCCAACAGCAATCAATCCCAAGAATATCAGGATTTATGGAAACGGCAACGGAATGCTGCCGGAGCAGAATTCGGAATTCAGATATGATGATTTGCAGGAAAACGCAATCTTTGTTTCAGGGGAAGACGACAGCTCCTTCGATCCGGAAGATTATATACTGTTTTATGGTGAAGGGCCGACAGAGTGGAGTTTAAATGACGAGGCCTCCCTGTTTGAACATCAAATAAACTACTATTCCGATTATACATATTATTTTCTGACTACCGACCTTGGAGAAGGCAAAAGGATTGAGACAGAGGAGCAATCAACACTTCCCGCAACTTTCACAAAAACAACCGGAGATGATTACTACCTGCACGAAGAGGAAACAGTTAATCTTCTGAAAGCAGGAAAAGAATGGTATGGTGAAGAGCTTGCAGGAAACAGCTCCGTTGATTTTACAGTTTCGTTACCTGATGCGGATTTATCATCACCTTTAAATCTGGTAATCAACGTTGCTGCAAGAACTTATGAGGAGGGGTTATTCAGGATTTATATTGATGGTGAGGAGCAAAAAGAGTTTACGATTCCGGCAATAAATTCCGGTTCAACTCTTTACGGAAGGACTAAAACAGATACATTGATATTTACACCGTTAACGGATAATTTTAATATTGAATTGGAATTTATTTCCGCCGATACTACATCTGCCTGGCTAAATTATTTTGCAATAAATTATAAAAGAACACTCACTTTTCAAGATGGTTCGTTTTCATTCAGATGTGCAGATGTGACCGGAAACGGGAATGTCACAGAGTTTCAGGTATCGAATGCGACTCCCGAAACGGATATCTGGAATGTTACCGACCCGCTTAACGTCAAAAAGATTGATTTCGATTTGTCAGGCAATATGCTCTCTTTTAAAACCGAAACAGATAACCTTCTGGAATTCATTGCTTTTAACAATTCAGAAACATCATCACCTTCATTTGTGGAACAGGTTCCTAATCAAAACCTCCATTCACTCGACCCTCCGGATATGATAATTGTTTCTTATGACGATTTTACGAATGAAGCACAACAACTTGCCGACTTTCATCAGGAAAATGAAGGATTGACATCGGTCATTGCAACTCCCGGACAGATTTTTAACGAGTTTTCCTCAGGTGCACAGGATGTTGCGGCAATCAGAGACTTCGTGAAGTATCTTTATGACAAGGCTGGAAGTAACAACAAACCTGAATACCTTCTCCTGATTGGCAGAGCATCCTATGACTACAAAGACAGAATTGAGAACAATACAAATCTGGTTCCGGTTATGGAAACGGAAGTTTCGCTGAATTCGGTTACAGCATTTGGAAGTGATGATTTTTACGGCTGGCTTGATAATGACGAAGGTACGGAAGGTATTGTTGATATTGGAATAGGACGAATTCCGGCTCTGACTGATGCTGAAGTCCAAAACTATATTGAAAAAATTTTTCATTACGAAACGTCGGAAGCGACATTGGGTAACTGGAAAAATGAAGTTTGTTTCGTAGCGGATGACGGCGATAACAATCTTCATCTTACTCAGGCCGATTCACTTACAGAGCTTATCCCGATGAACTCAAACCCATTCAACATAACAAAGACCTATCTGGATTTCTTTGAGCTTGTTCAAACACCTGAAGGCCCCCGCTACCCTGAAGTAAACCAGTCAATTGATTCACAAATCGAGGCCGGGAGATTCCTGATAAATTATACCGGACACGGAGGTGATGACACCTGGGCACACGAACTCGTCCTGACCAAAGAGCAGATTGAAAGCTGGACAAATTATGATAAACTGCCGGTGTTCATTGTGGCTTCCGGCTGTTTTGCTGGATTTGATAATCCGGAAATAAATTCAGGAGGCACTTTACTACTGGAAAATGAGACAGGTGGAGGGATTGCTGTTTTTAGCCCTGTTCAGATTACTTATGCATCATCAAACTTTGCTTTCAACAGTAGTCTGATAGAATTTATGTCAGACAATGAACAAACTCAGACCCTGGGAAATATGCAGAAATATGCCAAGCAGGCATCAGGAAACAGTATTATCAG
>JAOZOC010000013.1:0-9894 GCA_029933495.1 Bacteroidales bacterium | reverse complement strand
CCCTGGGAAATATGCAGAAATATGCCAAGCAGGCATCAGGAAACAGTATTATCAGAAGAGTCTGGAATCTGCTTGGAGACCCGGCCCTTAAGATATCTTTTCCTGAATACCGGATTACAACTGAAACAGTCAATGGAATATCAGTTACAGAGCTGCTTGACACAATAAACCCGGGCGACCAGGTTACTATTACTGGAATAGTAACAGATAATGAGGGAAACCAGGTAACTGATTTTGATGGCTATACTCAAGTTAAAATATACAATAAGCAATACATAAAAACAACACTTGGGAATACACCCCAATCGCCTGTTGTTAATGTTGATGTTCAGGACAGTGTCTTGCTCGAAACTATGGCAACTATTACAAGCGGAGAGTTTGAGGCACAATTCACAGTTCCTGTCAATCTTGATCAGGAGTTTGGCTATCTAAAACTCAGCTATTACGCAACAAACGGCTCTACAGATGCGGCGGGAAATTTTTCAGATATACTGGCAGGTGGAGAGCCGGCCGGTGTTGAAGAATTTGCCAAAGAGAGCCTCTTTAATGTTTATCCCACAATTGCCGATGATTATATATCAATTGCAGCATTACAAAATTTTGATAATATCACAGCATCTTTATTCGACATTACAGGAAAACCTGTAGAGACAAAGGATTATAAAACCGTCACGAAAGAGCAACAAATAAAACTTGATATCTCGGAATTAACGAGAGGAATGTATATATTACAGATAATAACATCAGACAGGATTTTTTCATATAAAATCATAAAAAGATAATCCTCCCTTATTTATATTCGCCCAACATCCCCTTTTCGGTCTGAAGAGGGGATTTTTTTAATTTGGGAATAGAGAAACCCGGATTGCACCCGAATTATGCATTTAAAAACCCAAAGAATGGTTGCGTGCTATGGATTTGGCCTTTCCGAATTCGCAGAAGGCGAGGTTCAACCCCAATAACCAATAGATACAAGTTGTGGGTTTTTGCTTTCATTTTGCTGATGATTCTAATATGATTGCTAAATTACAACATTTTTGTGTAAAAACGTGTTTTAGATTCAGTAAGTGAATCTGTTCACAAAGCTTTTCTAATTATTAATGAGATATTTACTAATTTGTTTTATTAATTTGTCTTTTTCGCTTGGTTTTTTAGCATTATTTTTAACAATTACCCCATTCGCATCAACTATAACAAATCTCGGCAATGACAGCTTTCCCATAACTATTCCATATACATCAGTCATAAAAGAACTCCGATTTTGGGTATAATAATTATACCCTGTAAGTTTATTATTATTAACCAAGTCTCTCCATTTTTTCATACTTAATTTTTTTTCTTCTTCATTCTTTGTTTTCATTTCAACTGCTATGTATAGCATCGCAATGTTATTATTAAGAAAAAAAGTATCTAATTCAGAATCGTGTTTCAATTCTTTTAAACAAGGAGCACACCAGGATGCCCAAAAGTCTATATAAATTACATTTCCTTTGAATTGAGCTAGTAGCCCACTTAATGTATTAAATTCTTCTGAGGAATTAATCATATTACCTTTAGCTAAATCTTGCCCATTAACATTCAATAATATTGTTGACATAATAAAAATAACCATGCTTTTTTTCATAATTAATTCCTTTTGATATTTGATTTTCTTAATTTTCGCTAACGGCAGTTCGTCCAAAAACCCCCGTTTTTAATTATTTCAGGCAAACATAAGCCTATTTAAAGAGGTTTTAAAAAATTTAGCAACTATTGTTAAACCTCCATGCTGGCTATTTCGGTTTAACAGTACCATCCATTCCAGCTTTTAGTGCGGCTGACAGTACATCATTGATCTATTCGACTAAACTAAAACAAAAAAACAACTTTTCAATATTTAAAAAGTTGTTTTTCGCAGAATTAAATAATGATATTTTTAAGCATCCTTAGGAAGCAAATCCGTTGTTTTTGTCTTTGGAGGAGTAAATATCCCAATTAGTCCTTTCACTCCAAATGTCATAATAATATTGTAAAGAAAAGCAAAGAAAGCCAAAAGAAGCAAAGCACCACAAATTGCTGCCAGAATCATATACAGATTATATTCTCCTTCATAATATACTGTTCTTCTCAACATACCTTTTAATCCGGCCATTCCCATAAATGCACCCATTCCAATACCACCAATCAGGTGAGCCCAAAAATGAAAATTTGCCAATTTCTGACTATACAATTTTGCACCATTGGTCAATATCGGGAGTAAAAAGTAGATTGCAGCATAAAGTGTCATTACCAAACCTATCAGAATAGCAACGTGAACATGAGGACCAATAATCCATTGAGTGTTATGCAGTATTCTGTTCAATCCGATATCTGCCTGTATTATTCCGGCAGGAACTGCTAATCCGAAGCCAAGTAATCCACCAAGTAAAAACTTCAAAGCATTTGTCATCTTCAGCGGTCTGGCGCTCCACAATGTGATTAGCGTTATAAAAAATGCCAGGCCTTGTGTTATTAACTCGAAAGCTGTAACAAACTCTCCGGATACTATTTTTAAAATTCCGGGTTGTGCCTGGTCAGCCAGTAAATGGTGCGACCAAACCGTCCAGGAAACAACTAATTCAACCCAGAGAGCCAGTCTTGCAATTCGTGCCATATAAAGGTCTTTACCTGTAATAAGCATTGCTAAAAGATACCCGGTACCTGCAACAAATATCAAAACAAGTCCGTCAGCGATAAGGTCTAAACCCCACCAAAACCAATTTTTATATAGCAGAGCATCAATAGCCGTTTCTTTAAGATCATAACCAAGAATGGCAGCGACCATATAAACGAGAATTAAAACCCCAGTAAAAGCAATAATTACGGCATTTAACAAAGTATCAACTGTTCCTCTGGCAACAGCCGCAACCGGAAGAGACACCAGATTTTCCCTTCTTTTACTTTTCTTTCTGAAGATACTCTCTTTCCACGAGAAACCGGTTGCCGAAGCCAACATAGCCCTTCCCGAAACTTTTTCAAAACCTTCGGGTGTATATGCAATTGTTTTAAAGATATTGATTACAAAAAATATGGTTCCAACCATTACTATTGCGATTCCCAGAATAAATATGGCTCCGCCCACAGGACTAAACTGAGTAAAATCTGCCGGCAAAGGCCAGTACAATGTGTAAAGTGGTGCATAGTGTGAGATGAAACCTGATAACCAAAAAATCAATGTTCCTACTGCAATCAAAACGAAACTCCAGTTACCTAATTTAATACTCCATAGTGGTTTCTTCATCAGGAATGGAACCAAAAACAGAAAGGCTCCAAAAACAATCGAATATGATGAACCGAATATACCAACCAATGGATGTGCTGTCATAATTGCAAAAAAATGTTCAGCGTCAAAACCGGGAATCGGGCTTATCTCATACATTCGCATAATCATACCTTCAATGGCAGATAATCCATAGTACAGAACACCCACAACCACAAAGCGTAATGCAAGTTTTTGCATTGGTGTTAACTTATCAGGGTTAAACGCGCCTTGCTCTCCGTTTAATAATGTATCTATATAACTCATAGTCTTATATTTTTCTTGATTAGTACTTATTCCTTTATTTCCAATACATCCTTTAAAATCATCTGATGCCCTTTAGGGCCGGAGTACTCAGTAGACCGGATAGTATATATCCCGGGTTTTTCAAATTTCCACATCAAGTCATTCCTGTGCCAGGGGACTACCTGCATTTGGCACACCATAGTGTTATCTTTTCTAAACACACCAAATCCGTATGTCAGATCACTTGATGTAACATCAAACAACACAATCTCACCGACTTTTGCAGTCATTTTTTCTTCCGGCAACCTGAACTGATGATCAGCTACCGAAATATTAAATACCCTATCAGGTGTAATTTCACTCCTGTTCAAGTCAATAGAAACCCATGGAATTGTGAGATTTGTTACAATGTGGAGCGAAACGCCCAAAAGAGTCAAGAATATCACTAAAACTGTGAATAATCTTGTTTGCAGTACACCGGTTTTTCCGGTTTTCGTAATCTTATAACCAAACCAGGCCATAAGCAAAATGATTACAATTGCATAAATAGTATATGCAAATGTTTGTCCGTTTAAAACGAGATTTGAATCTACCATAATAAAAATTATTAAGTGAGTACTAAAGTGTTTCCAGTCACAAAAATGTGAGTACCATTATTTTTAATATCTGCCAAAGTGATTGTCACGAGAATACTCTCAATAGCTTCTTTTGCAACAGCCCATTTTTTATGCATCAGCTGTCATAAAAGTTATTGTCCGTAAAGCGTATTCCGAAGTCTTATTGAAAATCATAAATGACACCTTTTGATATTATTTAGGCAAATGTAAAATCTTTTTTGTATATACATATAGATATATGATATTATTTTGATAAGACCTTGTAATTTATTTTAATTCTAAAAAGGAAAAGACTCTGCTTCTGTTTGTTGCAGGTTCAATACTATATAGTACACATAAATTACCGGAGGTTAACTGCGCATTATAATGATCATATTTCCTGATGATATTATTTTATTGAATTTAATCTATTGATGACAACACCAACAGAAGGTAAGGGTTGAGGAATTATAAGCTGACTCCAATGCAAACAGCAGGAGGATGCATTTCAAAGTTTATTTTTACTAATTCTTCAAAGGTAAATAGTCAGGATTTGGAATAGGCAGCCTTGCGTTTGTCTCTTTCAGCCATTTGTTCAGTTTATTTTCCAGCTCAATACGCTTAGCGGGATTTTCATCAGCCAGATTTGTTGTTTCGGAGATATCATCTTTCAGATTAAAAAGCTCCATTTCACCTTCCCAGTGTTTAATCAGTTTCCAGTCGCCTGACCTGATAATGCTGTATGGCCTTACATGGTTACCCCACCAGTAATGTGGAAAATGCCAGAAAAGATCCTCACGGTCAAAACCTTTTTTATTTGCCAACAATGGAGTAAGATCCCTTCCATCAATAATAAGAGTATCAGGAATGTCTATTTCTAAAACAGATAGCAGAGTTGGGAAAAAATCTATGCTTGATACAGGGACATCGCAGGAGCTACCCGGTTGTGTTATTCCTGGAATACTGATTATCAAAGGCTCCCTTATTCCTCCCTCATAGGGATACCCCTTGCCCATACGCAAAGGAGCATTGTCAGTTGAGACAATATGTCCACCATTATCCGAAAAGAAAACAATAATCGTATTTTCCCTAAGGCCAAGACTATCAAGTGTTCTCAGAACCTTTCCCATTGCCTCATCTACACTTTTGATCATTGCAGCATAAGTTGGATTTCTCTGACCCTGCAAAGGAATTCCAGTACGAAAAACTCCTCCAACATCTTCATCCGGACCCAACGGATCAATTCCAAGAGCATCGGCCCGCTTTTTTGAGTTCTCAATATAATTTTCTTTTGCCTGCAAAGGAGTATGAACTGCATAATGCCACAGATTAAGGAAAAAGGGATTATCCCTGTTCTCTCTGATAAACTTAACCGCTTCATCCCCTTCCCTGTCAGTAAGATATTCACCCTCTTTTCGTGAAGGTAGTGTTTCAATGTAAAACTTGCCTCTTTTATAAGGATCGAAATAGATTGGTGGCTGGCCATAATCTTCACCTCCTATATTCACATCAAAGCCCTGCCCTGTTGGCAGCCACTCATCCGGACCAAGATGCCATTTTCCGATATGGCCTGTAGTATACCCTTTTGTTTTTAGCATTTCGGCAATGGTAACTTCGCTAAGTTCCATCCAGTGTGGGTTTTCAGGAGTCTGTAAAGCCCGATTGGGATTATTATAATAGCCCGTAGGGCTCTTCTTATCCTCAGGAACTTCAAAACCGGAATATCTGCCCCTTATCCAATCAGTAATGCCGATACGTGCAGGATAGCGGCCTGTGAGAATGGAAGCTCGTGTGGGAGAACACACGGCACAAGAGGCATATGCGTTTGTGAACACCATTCCATCGGATGCCAGTTTATTAATATTTGGTGTGTCGTAGAATTCACTTCCCATAAAACCAACATCTTTCCATCCGAGGTCATCAACTACGACAAAAATTATATTGGGCGGCTTTTGTTTATTTAGCTGGTCTTTACAACTCACGAAAACTATTCCTGTCAGAATCAGGAACAAGACAAGGGGCTTTTTCATTCGTTTAAAATTTTATAAAATACTGCTATATCAGCTTTTTTAATCACCTCCCCCATTCGGCAAAATGAAGCACCACAAAAAACATTCACTTAAAACCGGAAACCATCGCTTATTAAATTAATCCGGCACACCACTACCTTTGCCGCTGTTTGTATCCCACAGGTTAAGATCAACATTATTCACGGCACCACTCATATCATAATCGCCGGAAAGATAGCCAATTGAACTTCCCTCAGGTACCCAGACGTCATCCTTATCAACATTATCAACTTCACCATCTCCGTTCCCGTCGCCACTCGTCATTCCCCACACTCCTGTTGTGAGTTCGCTATGGGTAAGACTTCCACCAAAGACCTGATTTACTCCTGATGAAAAATCAAATTGGTAAACACCGTCTGTTTCGGTAAGAGCTGTTGCAGACATAATATCCAAATGGTTGCGGTGATGAATAACGATAAACATTCCTTGTGATAATGTGACATTAAAATCAAGATTTGCACAGGCGTCAGTATATTTTATACTTCCATCATTCATCAAAAAAGCAGCCTGGCGACTTACCATTGTGCTGGGAGAGGCTGATGCAGCATCGGCAGCATCACGTAATTCCACCAAAACCCAATCCACAACATTCGCAGGTACTGATGAAACTGATTCACTACCAGAATAATTCCACGGAAAGACATTATAAGGTTGATTGAGAGGGATCATACCATTGGATTGGAGATTGGAATTCATATCCGCTCCATTAAACGGACCTTCGAGAAAAGCATTTAATGCAACAAATTTTGAAGTAAGATCAAAATACAGTTTGAATCGCTTGAGACAATCATCAGGAGTTGCATTAAAAGTGTATATGGGTGTTGTGTTCAGGTTTACAAGAACATTATCCCTGCTATCGAGCAGATAAACAGTTGTCGATGGATCGAATGTATCAACACCGTCAGCAGTAATTGTGTAATCAGTATCGGCACCCACACTAAACCCCAACTGCACAATGTAATTTGTTGAGAATGTCGGCAAAACATTTACAGCAAGATTACAACATTCAATAATAGAAAAAAGCTGCGGCGCAGCATATATTCCAGGAATTTTATATGCATCATACTCCGAATCAAAGCCTACGGTTGCCGGGTAATAAAAATATACTAAAGTTTCGTCACTGTAGCTGTTACCAGCAACAGCCAGTGATAACAGACTGTCAGCACTTTTTGACCCATCAAGAAACATTTTCACAGAGTTATCTTGTGATCTGGCCTGGTTTAACATCAATAAAACAGCAACTAAAATGACAGGGATGATTTTCATAATAAGAGATAATTTTTTAGTTTTCATAAGTATAATAGTTTGATTTATCAATAATTGCGCTAAAGTACAAAATTCCGGAAATTGTCAAAATAAAATATAAATTACCTTTCAAGATTGGTTGTTACAGATCAACCTTAATAGTGCCTACATTCTTATCCTTTTTGGAAAAATTATTTTCAAAAGTCTTCCATTTTTCAGTTTCAGGCTCACCGATGCTAATTGTAAAACTGCCTTTGTTATAAACTTTTGGCTGAAATTCAGTACCCTTTATTCTGACTGTATATAAAATTACACCTTTTTCATCCGACACTCTTATTACAGGATTATCCATTCCTGTAACTTTTATTGAAGGAAGATAAAACTCCGCACTTTGATTATTATTATCAAACTGATTAATTGTAATTGGCCATCCATCGTATTGCATCGCATCCTTCCCGGAAACATCAACCTGCCTGGGCCAGCACTCAAAGGTTATATCCCTTGTTTTCTTATTAAACCGGATAATCCCATACCCAACGGCCCTATCATAAAGACGGGCTGGCTTTTCTCCTGTAAAATAAGGATTTGAAACTGCATAAACTGAAATCAGATTACCAAAACCATCCCTATAATCTCCTGTATATTTCGGCATACCGGTTTTATGATTTTTTCCTTCTTCTGATGGATACCATCTGCGGGGCCATATATTAGATACAGAAGGCACACAAAAAGCATAACCTCCATCGTGCCAGTGTTTTTCTCCGTATTGTATTGCCGACCCAAGATGCTGATCACCGGCAATATGAACAGCATAAGCTTTCCTGAGTTTATCAACAGCTTTATTCCTGCCAGTCATAGGCCATCCGTTGGAATCAAAATCAGTAACAGGTTTATCATTAGAAGGATACTCACCTTTCGGTAATATTCTCAACTTCGGCACAACAGCATCACTCATTGCATCAGCCGGAAGAGTAGCTACGTTTGCAAAAATCGTTTGTGATAAAACAGCCTTAATCTTCACATTTCCAGACCAATCAGCCGCCCATTTTTCAAGAAAATTCAGCTGCCTTTCGCCAAGCAGAACAGCTTCACTAACATCCGATTTGCTTATTACATCAAATTCGGGATTCTGTGGCCAACCATTCCAGATTTGTGCTTCAGGTAGTAACATCTGCGGACCTGATTTAAATTTACGATCTTCCAGAATCGCAAAACTGATTCCGCCATAATCCAGGCTTGTATAGTAAACACTAATATTTTGAGCAATGGAAGTAGTGTCGAAAGGATCGGGCAGGTTTCCTGTCTGAGTTCGTTGAACCATATTAATCCATTCCGGTGGCATTGTATAACCACCGCAGGTTTGCTGAGAAGTATAGTCCGTATCGTGAATTGCTTCGATTCCTCCTGCCCCCCAAAGATTACTCTGAAAAACATCATGATCATCAGGTATGGAGATTGACGGACGGTCTCTCATAAGATCGCGATACACCCACCCGAACATATACCATTTTCTAAGATAATCAAGTACCGGCCGGCCAATATTTCCTTTCCTCAGCCGCAATACACCATATCCGCCAATATACTCATATATCTGGTCACCTGAAAAGAATAATAGATCAGGATTATGATAAGTAACATTCCGGACAAGATCGTTATTTGGAAACCCCAGGTCGTTATTTCCTGTGAAAGCAGCCATTACAACCTCATCCTTATCAGTTGGCTCTTTACGAATTATTCCTTCAAAAAAAGAATCACGAAATTCATTATCGAATGTAAAGTATTTATATGCAAGGCGATACGGAGTATCTTTCTCTGCATTCCAATCTTCAAATTTAAACAAGGCCGTCCTTGATAAGGTATCAATCGTAGCTGTATTAATGGTTTTCCATTGCTCACCATCCTTAATTTGCAAATCAACACTTTTTCCATCCTTCTCTCCCACCGGTGGCATCTGTGCAAGTAGCTTTAACGTTCCTTTGCTCAGCGTGTATTGAACAAATAAAACAGGCCCATAAGCCCTTTCGGGATAATAAGCTATTGCATCTCCTTCAATTTCAACATCTTCAAACCAAACACTTCTTGTAAGCCTCTCTCCTTTCACATCTGCAAAGCTGCTTACAAGGGCAATACTTCCTTCAAGTTTTTCCAAACCGTCAATTATAAAATGAATCTCTCCCAAATCTTCATCTTTATCTTCATCTTCCAGCGTCACAACCAATTCCTTCAAATTTTCTTTATGGCCGTTGGAGAGATCGTCTAGAATCAGGACATTATTACCTTCTTCAATCAATTTTTTTACTACCCACCTCCCTATAAAACCCGCACCACCGGTTACCAGAATTTTCATTCTAATCCATATCTCATTCCAACATGTATTTTTATTCTAATCCATACCTTATCGTATCCTCACAATCCTCCGATTCCGTGCTGAATACAACCAATGTTGCTTTCCCACTACTGC
>JAOZOC010000802.1 GCA_029933495.1 Bacteroidales bacterium | reverse complement strand
TTTAACCTTGAGACCGGCTTAAGGCTTACAAATACTGATAAGCTGGATGGAATTGTAAGTGGCTCGCATAAAGATACTTATTACTATTCATCTCTCGGACTTTCATTCGATTTCGGTAAGAAAAAAGTGAAAAAAGCGGAAGAATCCTCCTCAATTATTGAAGAAGTACCCAGACCTGTGGATGATAGTTCTGTTGACCTTATTTATCATTTACCTGGCCATATTCTCTCAAATGATGATTTCATTATGAAATATGAAATTCATAAAGGCGATATTGATGGAAAAGCAGAATTGACGCAGATTTTACCAATTGGTTTTGAGATTCTGGATACTGTCATCGGAAATACCAGAATGGAATTTCAAAATTACACTCTAAACCTCTATTGGGACCAATTACCAAAAGATTCAGTATTTATAGTAAGTTACAAGGTCCACATTAAGGAAGTGTACGGAACACTACCCCTAAGCAGTGTTTTATATCTCAAAAAAACCGGCAAACAATACAGATTCAAAACCGATATTTTCATAATCAAAAACAGTCCGAAGCCGGCAGAAATTGTCAAAGTTGAAACATCCCCAAAGGAAAAGCCAAAAGTTGTTGAAGAGAAAGTAGTTTTCAGGGTACAGATTAGAGCAGCTTACAAATCGGAAATACCATTACAATTGCTTGCTAATAAATACCATCTGCGCGACAACATAAAAGAGGATTATGTCGGAAATTGGTACAGATATTCTGTTGGCTCATTTGCAACTTATGAGGAAGCCAAAGAATACAGAAACCAGATAAGAAGTATAAACGGAATCAGAGATGCTTTTGTGGTTGCGTACCGAAACGGTAAACGAGTTGATAAGTACAGCGAAATGAAAGAGTTAGGCCGCGGAACACAGATTGGAGAAAATACTGTCTTTAACGAGACAGGAAGATTTTACAGAGTGCAGGTACTTGCACTAAAATATAATAAAATTTCACCGGAGGCTTTGCAGGATGCATTGAACATCAATGAAGAAATTACAGAAGAGGCCTCTCGCCAATGGCGGAAATATACAGTAGGAAAATTCACATCCCTTGAGGATGCTAAAATACTGAAGCAGAAGATGGTTAACAAAGGGATCACTGATGCTTTCGTGGTAATCTATAATAACGGACGCAGGATTACCTGGTAAGAACTTCTGTATTGAGAAGCAGAAGATAGAAGTTTCTGTTGGAGGTAATTTTGAGGGCGGGTTCTCCGTGTTTCAAAATTACCTTCTTTTTTTTAGAACCATTTTGAG
>JAOZOC010000281.1 GCA_029933495.1 Bacteroidales bacterium | reverse complement strand
TCCCCAGCTATTGTCACCTCCAACACCCATTTGCTGATAGTCGATATTCCAGGTTACGATATTGCGCTGCTTAATATCATTGCAATGTCGCTGAGGAGCTTCTTTTCCTGGATGATCCAGATCATACTGATAATAATTATAAACTTCGGTGCTGATAACAGAATCACCAAAAGCCATTAATCCTGTGCCCGAATCATTATAGACAGCAAACCAGCGCACATCTGTCTTATTTCCGTTCTCCTGAGGCCTGACATATTTATGATATTGCTCCCAGGCAGTTCCTTTGTACAGTCCTATAGCAGCTCCGGTTTTCCTGTCCCAGTAGCTTTCGTGCGGGCCTCTTCCAAACCAGCTTATACTATCAAACTCACCCGGAAGCAAAATCTGCATTCCAAGACGTGGCAGCTCTGGCAGATCACGTGTGTCGCCCCATAAATTCAGGGATACTTTTACAGCTCCGTTACGAAAAACCAGATAGCCAACACTTATCATCATTCCCGAGCTGATATGCTGGAATTCTGTGACAAAGTTGACACTCCTTTGTGAAGGTATCACAACTGCCCGTTTCTTTTTAAGAATGTACTGCACATCCTTCCAGATTGCACATCTGTCAGGCATTCCGTTTCCCAGATCATTATCAGTAGGCGGCCTCCAAAAATTGGGTTGCGGCCCACGAAGAAGTAGGTCCTTCCCCTTATATTTATATGATTCCATAATTCCGGACAGGCTGTCGAAGATAATTTCAAAATTTTTGCCATTAATTGATAATTCACTTCCATTCCAATTAGTTTTTAATTCCGGCAAATCGCTAATATCCTTAAAAATGCGATTTTTCACAACAGGATGCGTTCGGGTGCCGGTCATTACCGTTGTCTCGGGCCATTGTGCCTGTTCCCAGGCTACAGGATGGCCTATGGGAATTAAATTACGTTCGCGATTTGAAAATGCTTTTACCATCAAAAAATACTGACTTCCCCACCTCTTTTCAAACTCAGGAAGATTAAGATTTAGTAGTAAAGTATCATGCGGATTCAAATTTACCATTGGCATTTTTTCCGAATAAATGATACGCCCATCAGTCATTATTTCCCATTGAAAAGTCAGCTCATTAAGATTCGTAAAGTCGTAACTATTAATTATTTGAACCAAACCGGAGTCTATATCAATAAAACGAAACCTAACTGGCTGGTAAACTTTTTTAACCTCCCATATATGCGGATGCAAAGATCTATCGGCAGCTACAAGACCATTTGCACAGAAATTGGAATCATTGGGAATGCCTGAATATCCCATATCGCCACCATAAGCCCAGTACTCTTCACCTTCGTCATCAAATTTAAGGAATGTTTGGTCAACCCAATCCCAAATAAACCCGCCTTGCAGTTTTGGATAATTATTAATAACAAACCAGTAATCCTGAAGGTTTCCGACACTGTTTCCCATTGCGTGTGCATATTCACAAAGAATAAGAGGCTTCGTTTCGTCCGACTTTGCATAGTCTTCAATAAAATCAATCTTCTTGTACATCGGGCAATATATATCCGATAACCCCTTCAATCCTGCATCTTCACTCTGAACAGGACGGGTAGGATCTCTCTTTTTAATCAAATTATATGTATCTCTGAAATTCTGTCCGTATCCTGTTTCATTTCCAAGCGACCAGATAATTATGCATGGATGATTTTTATCACGCTCAATCATTGCCTTTGTCCGCTCAATAAATGCAAGGTTCCATTCAGGCTTATCAGCAAGAGTTTTTTCAGGATTGTAAGGATCGCTGCCGTGTGCTTCGATGTTAGCTTCGTCAATAATATATAGCCCATACTCATCACACAATTCATACCATTCCGGCCTGTTTGGGTAGTGGCTGCATCGCACAGCATTGATATTAAACTTCTTCATAAGCTCAATATCCTTAACCATTGATTCTTTGGTTATAACCCTGCCGTTCAGCATATCATGCTCGTGCCGGTTAACTCCTCTGATCGTCACCGGAATCCCATTGACAAGTAGTTGACTGCCTTCTATTTCGATTGTGCGAAAACCAATTTTCGCACTTATAGCCTCAATAATCTTATCATTAACATCTAATAGATAAATAACCAGATTATATAGTGCAGGGGACTCAGCTGACCATTTTTTTATGGAAGGAACTACATCATTAAAAGTAACGTTTCTCTGTTCTCCTGCTAAAAAATTTATCCTGTACGAATTATGTAATACCCTTTTTGCAGGGCGGTTCTTCGATTCATTACCACCCGTCTCAAACAGATCGAAGTTGATTTTATAATTTAAAGCATCATATTTTGAGGTATTTTCAAGCTTAACATCAAGATTAAAAATCCCGGTTGAATAATAATCATCAAGTCCTGCCTTAACAAAGAAATCTTTAATTGCAACCTTTGGCGTCGAATAGAGAAAAACATCACGTTCAATACCACTTATCTTCCAATAGTCCTGATCCTCGAGATAACTACCATCGCTCCAGCGATAAACTTCTAATGCAAGAGTATTCTCTCCTTTTTCAACCAAATTAGTAATTTCAAATTCAGAAGGAGTTTTACTACCCTGACTATACCCGACAAGTTTTCCATTTATCCACAAATAGTATGCTGACCGGACACCTCCAAGGTGAATAAAAATATCCCTGTTATCCCAACTATCAGGTATCTTAAATACAGTTTTATAAGAGCCAACAGGATTATAATCGTGAGGTATAAATGGTGGATTTGATGGAAATGGATAATCAACATCAGTATAAATGGGAACGCCATATCCTTTCAGCTCCCAATTAGAAGGAACATCTATCTCATCCCAGGCAGAAACATCATAATCAGGTTTATAAAAATCCTTCGGGCGGTCATCTGGCTTTTTCACCCAGTTAAATTTCCACTTTCCATTCAGAATTTTGATAAAAGGAGATTCAGACTTCTCATTTTTCAAAGCACCCTCAATAGTATTAAAAGGATAAAAAGACGAATGCGGAGGAGCAGTATTTACCCTATAAAATTGAGGATTCTCCAAATAGTATTGTAGTTCGTCAGAATTTTGAGAATACAAAATACCGGAAGTAGATAAACCTAAAGAAAGCAGAACCAGTAATATCTGCCAGGTTAAGCCATAAATATTCTTCATACTCTGTTATAATCTTTTACGGCCAAAGATAAAGCAATTCTTTTTTACATAAGTTCTCTATTATAAAAAAGTGCATAATTGCGTTATATTATCTCGAATTATTATCAAGAGATGTTATTACAAAAAAAAAGCAGACAGGTTAACCACTCCTGTCTGCAATTAAGTAAGGTGACTAAAAAGAAAAGAATAAACCTAATTATTAACCAAAACCAATTTATAAGGATTCACCTTACCCTATCTTAAATATTTTAATAAATTTTTTCAATACCTGAGAATGCAAAGATAATACAAAAATAGCTTCTGCAAAATAAATTTTAGTTTTTTTTGAACATTTTTTTGTTAAAAAGCCTAAAAGTTTTGTTTACTCCCTCATTATTAGTTCACCAGACAACTAAAAAAAATTATTTTTCACCTCTGACTTCCTCCGAATATGCTGATTTATCTATTGCCTGCCCGGACCTAAGATTACTTAATGCAGTGGCAATAATTAGATTGATATATAATAATGTATATCTTTGCTTTTCAATATTTATTTTTACTGATTAAAAAAATGTTATGGATTTAAAACTTACAAATAGGTTGTTTGTTATAACGGGCGGATCTGGCGGACTTGGGAAAGGGATTGCCTCTGCCTTACTTCAAGAGGGGGCAAAAGTGATTATCGTGGCCAGGGATACTGAAAAGTTATCGGCTTTCCAAAAGAGCTATCCTGAACAAATTGAGTATCTGACTGGTGATATCTTAAAGGATAAAACGATTGAGAAGGTTTATAAAATGGTTGATAGCAGGTTCCTGTCAGGTCTGGTTGTAAATGCAGGAGGACCTCCGGCTAAATCATTCATTGAAACGGAGATGACCGACTGGGATAGTGCTTATAATAGCATTCTGAGATGGAAAGTGAAAATAACAAAAACTTTCCTGTCAAAATTTATTGACCAGAATTATGGCAGAATTGTATATATCGAAAGCTCGTCTGTTAAGCAGCCTGTTAAAAACCTGGTGCTGAGTAATTCTTTACGACTTGCTGTAGTGGGGTTTGTAAAAACTCTTTCGCAAGAAGTTGCGGGCAACCAAATAACTTTAAATGTACTTGCTCCCGGATTTCACGAAACACCTGCTGCTGAAAGACTATTTGATAAAAGGAGTCAGATTGAAGGAATCTCCAAAAGTGAAGCGAAGAAGCGTTATGAGAAGGAAATTTCAGTTGGAAGAATGGGGCATCCTGATGATTTCGGCTCGCTTGCGACCTGGCTTCTTAGTAAAAAATCGGGATATATTACAGGCCAGACTATCAGTGTTGATGGTGGAATGATTAAGGGGGCGATGGGATAAAATTCAAAAGCAATTTATTTGCAAATTTGCTCAGAAGCGCTATATTTGCATTGTTTTTTTAAAATTAACAATTAATTTCCATAAAAAATGAGTGAAGAAGGTAATCAGGAACAAAAAAAGAAAATAGGTGAAAAAGCATATGAACGCAAGTTGTCTCAACTTCAGATTGAGCTTGTTAAACTTCAGGAATGGATAAAGGATAAGGGCTTAAAAGTTGTTGTAATTTTTGAGGGCAGGGATGCTGCCGGGAAAGGAGGAACAATAAACCGGATTACCGAAAAACTCAATCCCCGTGTTTGCCGTATCGTTGCTTTGCCAAAACCGACAGAGAAAGAACAGGGGCAATGGTATTTCCAGCGATATGTTTCAAATCTTCCTGCTTCCGGTGAGATGGTTCTGTTTGACAGGAGTTGGTACAACAGGGCTGTTGTTGAGAGGGTAATGAACTTTTGTACTGATGAAGAGTATTGGGAATTTCTCAGGTCTTGTCCTAATTTTGAGAGGATGTTAATACGCTCAGGAATAATTT
>JAOZOC010000801.1 GCA_029933495.1 Bacteroidales bacterium | reverse complement strand
GGAAATGACTGGTGCAGAACATTTGATATCCCATTTAACTATAAAAAGGCTGTTAAGCTGATCAGGGAAGGCAATATTTTTATTCAGGATGTGGGGAAGGTTAGCTTTTTCTCTTCTTCAACTCTTAAAAGGAGATATTTTATTAATGTTGCGGGAATGGGTTATGATGCAGTAGTTGCCGCAAAGACAAACAAGGATAAGGAGCAGGGGAGAGGCGGTGCTCTGACATATCTGAAGAACCTCATATCAAGCCTCCTGTTTTACAAATATTCCGATACGCAGGTCAGAATTAAAGACCAGAATGAGACTTGCAAATGTCAGACATTCAGTCTGAGCATTGGAATCGGTAAATACAATGGCGGAGGTATGAAACAGCTTCCCCAGGCTATTCCAGATGACGGGCTTTTTGATATAACACTTGTAAAAAAACTTGGTAAGTTCACTGTCATAAAGGAGATAAAAAATCTTTATGATGGCTCATTTGTGAATCACCCAAAGGTGCAGACATTCAGAGGGAAGTCCATATCCGTTGAGTCCTCACCTGCCATTAATTTGGAGGTTGACGGTGAGTCGTTAGGACATTCGCCTTTTGAGTTTGAGATTATTCATAAGGGATTAAGAATTATTGCCGGAAAGATATAGGATTATTAGATTATCCCTTAGACGAAACTTTTATTTTCTGTCCCGGCTTCAGCTTCTTTGAATTTCCGATTTGATTCAGTTGTTTAATCTGATCAACGGTTACACCATCATAAAGTTTTGCAATATCCCATAAAGTATCCCCCT
This sequence comes from Bacteroidales bacterium, assembly GCA_029933495.1. Taxonomy (GTDB): domain Bacteria; phylum Bacteroidota; class Bacteroidia; order Bacteroidales; family JAADJA01; genus JAADJA01. The sequence goes on along the minus strand of JAOZOC010000801.1, from coordinate 487 downwards.
TACGAATAGTGTAATAAACATATTGATTATTGCTGCTCTTATTATTACTTATGGTTGCTTTTGACGAAGCGCTTTTCTTTGGAGCCGGAGCATAAACAATGAGTTTCTGTTTTGGGTGGATTGTATTACTTCTCAGATTATTCCATTTTTTCAGATCAGTAGTACTGCATTTATATTTATTTGCAATTAACCCCAGATTCTCTCCGTTTTTAACAATATAATAATCTTTATTTCTTCCACTTATATCAACAGGCTTTGTCGAAGTTTTTGCTGTTAATGATGTTTTTTTCCCTGAATATCCCGGGGCATATACAACCAGCTTTTGCCCGGGGTAAATGGTATTGCTTCGCAGTCCGTTCCAGCTTTTCAGGCTTCTTACAGAGCAGCGATATTTTGAAGCAATAAGACCAAGGCTTTCGCCAGATCGTACAATGTGAATATTTCTTTCCTTTGCCTTTTTTATCTCAGCAAGAAGTTTATCTCTCTC
>JAOZOC010000280.1:1512-4998 GCA_029933495.1 Bacteroidales bacterium | reverse complement strand
TGCTTGATGCAACACAGCGTTATCAATTACCATTAACCAAAGAAAGACTTTTTGGTTGGCATTCTGCTCTTTTTCCAACGGGGTGGAGTAATATGTATAAAATTACTGTAGCTGATTGGCGGAAAGACACAACTGGGCCAATGCAAGTGGTATCTGGTCCTATGGGTAAAGAAAAAGTTCATTATCAAGCTCCTGATTCGGATAGAATTGAAGATGAAATGCGAAAGTTTATCAATTGGGTTGAAAAAGAAACAACAGTTGACTCTGTTTTAAAAGCTGCAATTTCCCATTTATGGTTTGTAACAATCCATCCGTTTGAAGATGGAAACGGAAGAATAACAAGGGCTCTTACAGAAATGCTTCTTGCTCGCTCAGACAATAGTGTTAAAAGATTTTACAGTATGTCTTCTCAAATAAGATTGGAGAGAAAACAATACTATGATAAGTTAGAAAAAACACAAAAAGGAAGTTCCGAAATAACAGAATGGATTTTATGGTTTTTAGAGTGTTTGGATAATGCTTTTGATTCTACAACAGACACCTTATCAAAGATTCTACAAAAGGCTGATTTCTGGAAAACTCACTCTAAAACAATTATAAATGAACGCCAACAAAAAATGTTGAATAGACTTTTAGATGGATTTACAGGAAAATTAACGACATCTAAGTGGGGAAAGATATGTAAATGTTCACAAGATACAGCACTAAGGGATATTCAAGATTTAATTGAAAAAGATATTTTGCAAAAAGAAGCAAGCGGAGGAAGAAGTACAAATTATGAATTAAAAGAAATGCCAGCCGCTAACAATTAAGCATTGTATAAGGCGTAGCCGCAATATGTGTCCCCGATCGGGATTGAAGTAAACCCAGTCGCTCTACCTTAATATTATTGTGGAATCAATTTTAGTCAATATATAATCGACAACGGGCCGCATTAAGCCATTTTAACAGTAGTATGTTTTACAACAAAATAGTTGCTAACTTTTCCAAAGTATCCTTAAATCGGCTTATATTTGCCTAAAAAAATGAGAAACGTGAGTTCTTAGACGAACTGCCGTTCTACGTCATATAAAAAAATTAAAAATGAATACATTAAAACCTATGATTTACTTACTAATTCTCTTAAATCTGAACCTTTCTTGCGTCCAAACAGAAACTAACAAAGGCAATAATATAGTAACAGAAACAAGTAATCCCGACCTTTCGTTAAATACGAAAGAAGATACATTGGTATTTACTTCTGGTATTCATTCTTTATTACAAGACAATAAAGGAAATTATTGGTTTGGAGATAGAGATACCGGAGCCTGGAAGTTTGACGGAAAGACGATGACAAACTATACCGTTGATGAAAAACTTAAGACACAAATGATTTGGAGTATATACCAGGACAATAATGGAGATTTACTGTTTGCAATGGGAGCAGGTGGAGTTTATCAATTTAACGGAAAATCATTTGATAAGAAATATTGACAAAGAATTACGAACGCAGAATAATGTATATTTAATGCGGGGTTTAGTGATAAATTGAAAGTGAATTGCCTTGAGCAAAGTCCGCCAAATATAAAATTTAGGATTGTAAAAAAGCTGAAATACAACAAGAATGGAAACTGAACACAAGAACGTTAGTGCAAAATACGGATACTACAATTTACTCACTATTAACAAACCCACAATATAAATTTCCAACGGTTTTACCAGATGGAACTTACAAACATAAATAAAAGCCCATAATAAGCCGATTTAATAAAAGCATATTTTTGGGGAAAGTCTTAACCTGTTTTTACAAAGATGAAACGGGTGGTTATTGGCCAGACTGCCGTTAGCTACAACCAGCTCGAACGAAATCTGAAAATTAATTTTGTAATACTACCAAGAATTGGTATTTTTGTAGCAAATTTAAAGTTATGGCAAAAAACACATCAATTTTGTTAGGTGATTATTTTGATAATTTTATCAATCATCAGATTAAATCAGGGAAATATTCTTCTGTAAGTGAAGTTGTAAGAACTGCTTTAAGAATGTTTGAACACGAAGAAGCAAAAAGAACAGAACTTATAAAAGAACTGAAAAAGGGAGAAGATTCAGGTTTTATAAAAGATTTTGACCGAACATCTTTTTTAAAAAACCTTCATCAAGAATATTTGGCTGAATAATGAAATATAAAATTAGTCAGGAAGCAAGTAGAGATATTGAAGATATTTGGTTTTACACTATTGAAAAATGGTCGATAGAACAGGCTGACAGATATTTCAACCTGATAATGGATGAAATAGAATATCTCGCTGAATACCCAAAATCCGGAAAAGACTATAGTGAAGTCAGAAATGGATATTTTCGTTCTCGAATAAAATCACATTTCATTTTCTATAAAATCAACAGTAGGAAAGAAGAAATTGAAATTATCAGAATTCTACATCAGCGAATGGATGTTGAAATACGACTGAATGAATAAAATGACAGTAGCTAACTTTATGAATATAAGCAAGCAGCGTAGTAGTTTGAAAATTAAGTATTCCAAAATGCCCAAGGCCTCATATACTTGACCGTCAGACTACGCAAAAACCCCTTTTCCTCCTACCCCCTCCAAATTATTAATAAATACCCGACTTATTAGCACCCTTATCACGCAGAATATCAGTATATTTACATCACAATCAAGAAACATTGCAGATATGGATTTAATTCAACAGAAGGAAGTAATCTGGAAAAATATGCTGTTATTTTTTTAAAGTCTCTTTAAATCGGCTTATATTTGCAAACCTACGAGACAGGCTGCCGTTAGCAAAAATTATATGAAATATTTCTATTATAAAAAATCTTGGATTCCCACAGCTATTTTTGTTGTGACATTTTCCACCTTTTCAATTAATTGCAAGAAAGAAGTAAATCAAATGGAGTTTCTTGAACTAATTACGGAACCAGCCTATTCTATTTCAGAAACAAGGGCTAAAGTAGAATGTGTTGTTATAAACGGAGAAGGTGATTACCTGGTGGATTATGGAATATGCTGGAGCACAAATCCTAACCCAACAACAAATTCAACAAAATCATACGCAAGCCAAAGCAGTAATGAACAAGGGTTTGTAAGCAATTTATATTATTTAATACCAGATACTACTTATTACGCACGAGCATATGCTTCAAGTAATGGACAAACCCTTTATGGAAATGAAATATCGTTTAAAACAATAGGTGGCACAATTGGTACAATAACAGATATTGATGGAAATATATATAACACAGTAATTATTGGAGAACAGGTTTGGATGGTAGAAAATTTAAAAACTACAAAATACAGGAATGGAGACCCAATACCTAATGTTACAGATATCCTCTTATGGGACAGTCTAACTACAGGTGCATATTGTTCTTATGATAATGATATATACAACACCCATTCTTATGGTAATTTATACAATTGGTACGCTGTTAACGATAGCCGGAATATTGCTCCTCAAGGTTGGCATGTTGCAACTGACTCTG
>JAOZOC010000280.1:0-1502 GCA_029933495.1 Bacteroidales bacterium | reverse complement strand
CAAATCAACCTTATATAGGTAAAATTCTCAAAGAACAAGGGAAAGAACATTGGCAAGAGTGTCAAAATAATGCTTCAAACGAAAGCGGCTTTACTGCCCTTCCAGGAGGACAAATAGACCAAGATGGTTTTCGTACTCTTACATGGAGAGGCAACTGGTGGACTTCAACAGAATATTATCCAGATTACCCGTATTATTGGAGGATGTCATGTAGTTGGTCAATCGAAAGATTCAACGATAAAAAAACAACAGGTTTTTCTGTTCGATGTGTGAAGGATTAAATCATATTTTTCATAAATTATAATTGAATTATTCAAACCATAAATTGAATGAAGATAAGCGCTAAATATTTGTTGACTAATAATAAATTGAAAAATAAGCATTTTCGTTTCTATCTCTTTTTAATGATCATTCTAGTTTTTTCGACATGTAGTAAACACTATGAAGAGTATATTGACCCTTGTTATGAGCCCTATCCTCAACCAACAGGAATAAACAATGTAACTTTTAGGAAAACAAACGGTGATATACTTCAATTTTTCAATTTTGAAAATATTAATGAACCGAGCTATTGTATTGGTTATCGATACGATTACGAAAAAACAATTATTATCATTCGATATAATACATATTACAGCGGTGATACTGAATTTTTTCAAGTAGAACCTCTATTTAATGGTGCTACCAGTTTTGAAATACAGATAACCCTTAAAGATTCTACTTTGAGTGACATTTATAAAACAGATCGTATTTATATCGATTTTCACAATGGATATTATTCATATTATAAATTTAATAATGACACGAATACAAAATTAACTATTTCAAAATATGGAAATCTATGGGACAAGATCGAAGGGAGTTTTACAAGTACATTTATTAATTATTACAATAATTTAGACAGCTTAAAAATAGATTGCCAGTTTTCTGCTTTACGGTGGTGTGATCAATAAAGTGACTGTTTGCTAACAATCGATTATACTGTATACAGCGCCACGAGGTCCCAACCATTAAAAAGAAACAGAGAATGAGAATATTATCACTTTTTATTTTGTTTTTTATTACATCAGGAATACAAGCACAAAACCTGACTAACTATGAATTGGTAGACAAATTCAAAATAATGACTTTGGCATTAAAGGTATATTTCAAAGACCCTTTAAAACAACTCATTATGAACTTTACATTGCTGAATTTGGAAATGTTGGTAATTGTAGTTTCCCGAAATCAATTAAATTTTGTCCATTAGATGATTTGGAATTTAAAAGACCAAGATTAACGATAGAAATTGAATATGAATTAAAATAACGGTTGCCAATAAATAGCTGCCTCGTCCGTTATAGCCTGCCCCAATTTTCGGGAAATATTTCGTCTAACAATCCAGTCTCTCCTGGTCAATGCTCTGTCAATCTTACATCTCCCGGCCCTGATTCTGATATCTCCATCTTTTACTTACTTTTGCACCGTGATTTATCCGAAGAATTTTGAAACGAAAACAGGGT
>JAOZOC010000012.1 GCA_029933495.1 Bacteroidales bacterium | reverse complement strand
TAATAAATCATGTATCATAGTCATAAATAGGGATAAAGCTACCTCATCGGGTTATATAGAATATACTATTTTACTTGTGGAACTATATTTGTCTTGTTGTTTTTGGTAAAATAGGTCTACATTAATACTGTATAGTATTATTCATTTTTAGTAATGATGAAAACAGAGGTTGGTATTTAGAATGGTTACAAAAGAGGATACTGTAATAAATGAGTTAAAGCTTCGGATAAAACTTCTCGAAAAGCAGAATGACCAGATGGCTGAGGGAATGAATGAGAAGTTATTACTGTGGTTAGTTATGGAAATCATAGCTCAGGCTGACAACAAGGATAAATTGTTGTATCAGATACTTGAGAGAATTTCGGTAATCCGCGATGTACCTATCAGTTTGTGCTGTACTATTGAAAATAAAGATTATAAGGTCATATCAGATTATCCCGCTAACAGTATTACTGACAATTGCCTGTTCTCCCTGTCAGACACCCTTATTGAGAAAATAGAAAATGGTCCGATTTATCTTTCAGGAGAGGAAATGGCAGAAGTGGGCTTTAGTATGAATACAGACCTTAACATCAAACCCGAAGCAATCTCAATATTTCCTTTTCATTGCAGGCCTATACCTTTTGGATTCATTGTCTTTATTGAGACTGAGCCTTCTGGCAAAAACATTAAATTTTTCGGAAGTGTAATATCACGAATTCTAACAATTGCAGTGGACAAGATTGACAAGTTGACCCTCCTGGAGGAGCAGAAGGAGCCTGAGAATATTACCGATATTAAAATCAAAGAAGAAAACCTTGAGCTTTCCCATTTTAACAAACAGCTAAAGAAAGAGATTCGGGAAAGGAAGCGTAAGGAGAAGGAGCTTAACAAAGAAGTTACAATAGCTAAGAATAATGATGAGCTAAAGACAACACTCCTTAGCAATATCAGCCATGAGGTCAGGACTCCCTTAAACGGAATTCTGGGTTTTTCAGAGTTGCTACGGCATAATAACATTTCGGCTGAGGAAAGAAATCAGTACATTAATATCATTAAAATAAGCGGCAAGTCAATTCTTAAAATTGTTGATGATGTTCTTGACCTTGGCAGGATTGAAACAAAGGAGATAGAACTCCATCTGGAAGAATTTCCGGTTACTCATTTTCTGAATGAGCTGTACAATACTTACAAGGATGATGATCTCTATAAACAAAAAGAGAAAAATCTGGAACTACGCCTGAACGTAAACATCAGCAGCAATACAATAATCCGAACTGACAAAAGGCGTTTGAAGCAAATTCTTGATAACCTTATTGGTAATGCAATTAAATTCACAGAAGAGGGATATGTCGAGATTGGATGCAGGGTTAAGGAAAAGGACTTCACCGACAATGGATGGAAAGACCTACTGTTTTTTGTAAAGGACTCCGGCATAGGCATTCCAAAAAAGCTACAGGAAGCTGTGTTTGAAAAGTTTATGAAAATAGAGTACGACATTTCAAAACTCTACGGCGGAACAGGTCTGGGGCTTACAATAGCAAAGAAAGTTGTGGAGAAACTTGGTGGCAAAATTTGGCTCAACTCAACATTGGGTGAAGGCTCAGAGCTATATTTCACAATGCCTGAATCTGTATTTATTCCAGCAAAACAGGAGCCATCATTAACAACAATAGAGCTTAAGGATAAATACAAGTGGGATGGAAAGACTGTTTTAGTGGTTGAAGACGACGAAATGAGTCTGATATTCCTTAATGAGATTTTAAAACCAACAGATATTCACATCCTGCATGCAGCCAATGGCCAGGCAGCTATTCAGATGATCAGGAACCATCCAGAAATTGACCTTGTGCTTATGGATATTAAGCTACCAGAACTAGATGGTTTTGAGGCCACAAGGGAGATCAGGAAAATAAGGAGCGATTTACCTATTATCGCCCAAACGGCCTACGCTATGGCTGATGACAAAAGAAAAAGCGTTGAGGTTGGTTGCTCCGACTATATTACAAAACCTGTCAACAGACAACTCCTTTTAAAAACTGCAGATAAGTTTCTTAATCCGTAGTGTTTAATCCTGGAAATACCAGCATGAAGGGCTTAATAATTAAAAAATATCATACGAATTATCTTCTTCAGTCGGGAGATTATTTAGTGTGATATAATGCAGGGTTTTCATTGCATTCACAATCCGCAATCCCCAATGTATTGGAAAAAGGCGCTTGAGTTCAGAAACTGCATTCTCTTTTGAATCCAAAGTATTTTTTTGGTATAGCATCAAAAAATCTTTCAGGTCCTGATAAATATCAGCAAAATGCTCTGCCAGGCTTCCTTTTATAGGATTATTCTCATTTATATCACTATTGTCGATAAACCAAAACTCGTCGTCAGGTTGAAATATATTCCTAAGCTCATTAAACAAGGTTTCCCAGTCCCCTTCTGTCACAAACCTTTCGTTAGCATCTGGATTTAAAACCTCAACATCAGGAAGTAATGCACCTTTAATGTAAAGCAAAGGGCAAACTTTTTGTAGGTAATCAATTGCTTCTGTTTTGGAATAAGTTTCTATTTTTGCCAAAAAAATACAAAAATCGTTGGCGACAGTTATTATTTCAAAAACATTTTTTGAGTAAACTGGATGATTTGGAATCTCTGACATTATTGAAAACAATTTAGTAGTTAAAAAATAAAATGCAAAAATCAGAAAATTTTGTAATAAAAACTTGCTTTATACGTTAAATTTAACTAATTTTGAAAAAAGAGTAAATATTATGTTTAATATGGACAATAGAGTGCTGAAAAAAGGTGTGTACGATGAGTGTGAGAAAGCACAGATGAAAAAGATAAAACATCTGGAAAATGCTATGTCTGAAGCTGAGAGAGCTGCCCATGAAGATAAGAATACAACTGATATGTTCGATTCGCATATGATGCAGCTTATCAGAAAAAGAGATATGTTTGCCCAACAGTTAGAGCTGGAACTGGCAAATCTGAAAATACTTCACCGTGTGGATCAGACAATTCATCACGACAAGGTGGAGTTTGGGGCTATTGTGTTTACTGATGTTCAAAAAGTTTTTATTTCTATCGGACTTGGTAAGGTAATTGTCGATAGCGACACATATTACGCAATATCTCTAAAAGTGCCTTTCTTTCAGGCTATGGATGGGAAAAAAATTGGGGATACTTTTGAATTCAGAGGTAAAACCATAAAAATACTTGATATTTTCTAAATTCCGACTTCATAATTCCTGAATTAATTACTTTTGCCCGTCACGTAATTATTGAAAATGTTTAAAATTTTAAGCTCATTGTTAAGGCAGTTTGTTTTCTACATGCTGTTCATTGCCCTTACACGCGCAATATTTTTATTGTATTATGCAAGGCTGATCGTAAGAGACGGAATAGGCCTTGGTGAAGTTCTGGCTTCATTCACTCATGCCTTGAGGCTTGATGCTGTGGCTGCAAGTTATATGATTATTTTCCCGTTTCTATTACTTGTTATACAGTCGGTTTACAGCCCTAAATGGCTTAATATCGTCAACAAAGTTTATACGATTATCATTCTTTCGGCTTACTCTTTGATAACTACTGCCGAGCTTGGTATATACGGCGAATGGAAGACAAAACTGCCGGCAAAAGCTCTTAACTACCTTGATCATCCCGATGAAATATATAATACTGCCCCAACATGGACTTTCATACTTTTGATAACTCTGTTTTTAATTCAGGTTGCAGGTTCATTCTATCTTTATAACAGGTATTTCTATAAGAATCTCATAGATGTTAAGCGCAACTGGATATTCACTATCTTGTTTTTCATCCTTACTCCAGGAATTATTCTGATGGGATTGCGTGGGGGTGTGCAAGAGATAGTGATAGTACAGAGCGATGCTTATTTCTCAAAACATAATATCCTGAATATTGCAGCTACAAATTCAGGCTACAACTTTATGCAGAGCTATTTTGAGAATAGAAATAATATGGACAAAAATCCATTTGAATATTATCCTTTAGAGGAAGCTAAACAAACGGTTGCAAAATTGTACGAGGTTCAGAAAGACACAACAGTTCGGTTTCTGAAAGTTAAGAAACCAAATATTGTTTTCGTGATTCTTGAAAGCTGGTCGGCAGATATGCTTGAAGAACTTGGAGGAATGAAAGGAGTAGCACCTGAGATGTCAAGACTTGCGGACGAAGGAGTACTATTCTCTAATATTTATTCCAGTTCCGAACGTTCGGAACAGGGAATTTCGTGTCTGTTTGGCGGCTTTCCGGCTCATCCCATATCATGTGTCACAATACAACCCGATAAATATAAGCGAACTCCAAACCTGAATCATATTCTTAAAAAGGAAGGATACTTTTCATCCTACTATTTTGGAGGCCAGCTTATATATGGCAATATGAAGGGATATGTCTATTACAGCGGGTTTGACAGAATTGCAGAAATATATGATTTCCCCTCTGATATACCACAGGGAAAGCTTGGGGTTCATGATGCAGATGTTTTCAACAGGCAGCTATCAGAGATTGGCAGCGATAAGAAGCCGTTTTTCAGTGTGATATACACTTTGTCAACACACGCTCCTTTTGATATGCCAATGAAACACAGGAAATTTGTTGATGATAATTATCAAAATCTATATCTCAACTCCGCCCTCTATACCGATAGTGTGATAGGCGATTTTATCCGCAAAGCAAAGACTAAAGACTGGTATGATAATACCTTGTTTGTATTCATTCCTGACCACAGCCATGATACTTATAAAAAATGGGCTTACCCCTCCCCCGGCTATTGTAAAACTTTTATGCTTTTTTATGGCAATGTGATTGACAATAAGTATAAAGGTCAGAAAGTTGACAAACTTGCTTCAAATGTTGATTTTCCGGTAACACTGCTTTCCCAAATGGACTTGGATGCTTCAGAATTCAAATGGAGTAAAAACATTATGAATCCTTACACCAAAGAGTTTGCATATAACTCATTCGAAGAAGGGATAGGCTGGATACGTCCCTGGGGATATTTCTTTTATGACAACAAATACAAAACTTTCCGCAATATAGAACTGCCGGATAGCCTAAAAACACAAACTGTTGAAGAGGGAAAATCATTTATACAGGCTGTATTTCAAAATTATATGGACTTGTAGGAATCACCTTAATTCAAATATTCCACGCTTAAAGCTATTCAATCTCATCTGAAATGATATGCTTATATTTGTTATACAAAAATGATATTATCAAAAGAAGTATCCCTAATGAAACAAATACTATTGTTTTCGAAATAGTATTAAGATGAGAAATATCGTAAAAGAACAACTTTATCAGAGTTATTCCGAATAAAACGATGGCTCCTATCCGCAAATGCTTCTTCTTTTTCCAGATTCCTAAGATTATTAAAAGCAAAGAATAAACTCCCCAAAGAATACTTAATCCCAGTTTATATGACTGATCAGATTCTGCAATATCCATCCAGTTGATCAGTTCGCTGCTTAGAATCCATAAAACAGAAATATATAACAGAAAGTCGAACGCCTTTTTTAAGTTTTTCTTAATAAACTCCTGAAAGACATACTTATAACAAGTATAAAGAGTCAAAGCTACGAATCCAAAAGAAATATATCTGATCACCAGATTAAAAACACCTCTATGATAGTACTCTGCCAGAGTTTGGTTCAGATAGCTTTCGCGCAATTCGCTCAGCACATAAAGCCCCTGCACCAGAAATACAGTAATTGTCAGTGTATTCAAACCCAGGTTGATCAATCCAAGTTGCCTGTTTTTTATCTTTCGGATGTTCACAAAAGAGAGAATTGAAACAAACAGTAATGAGTAATTAATAGTCCAGATTACTCCAAACTTCATAAGATCATAATTCCTGGGTGAATCTGTGTATGCCAGCCCTTCAGAATTAATTTTAACAGCAGATCCTGCAAAAAGCTGATTCCAGTAATTCTCAATTTCCATCCTGAAAGTATAATAAACAACAAAAAGAAAAACTGCCGGAATAAAAAATGAAACAACCTTTAATAATCCTTTTTGAGAAACCAAATGCGAGGAATATTTTTTATTATAGAACAAAAAGTTTATAAACCCAAAAGCTCCGGCAAACAACACAGAACTAAGAAAGTTTATATTAAGCAATGGAGTTAATCCAATTTCCGACTCCCGTAAATAAACGTCATCAAACAGCATTCCCCAATCGTGAAGAATACTCAAAAAGGCCAATACCATCAATGGATAGGAAATCATTTCATAAACGGTAACATTTTTTGTTCTCCCTATCCAAAACATCAATGCAGCTTCACCAACCCATAAAAGTGTCACCCAATTACCATCCAGTTGTACAGGAATTGCTATGGTAATAAAAACCAACCCCAATCCGGAAACAAGATAAAACAAATTTCTATCGGCAAGTTTTTGTCGGTAGATCACAGTACTAACGATAAAGTGCAGAATGGCATTACAAATAGTAAACAGCCCTAATAATTCCTTGCCGGTTTCATGATCCTTCAAAATGGAATAACCTATTCCATAAAAAACAAATGAATTCACCAATAAATGAAGAATGTCAAATTTTTCAAACTTTTCCTTCTGGATTAATTTATATGCAAGAAATATCATATAGAATATTGCAAAGAATATCAAAAGAAAAGTTAACGCTATCCCGAAGTGTTCATCAATTTGATATTTTGAAATGTACCACAAAGAATATATAAACCAGGTTAGTCCAAAGGCAGAATAATACAATGATTTCCAATACTTTTTAAAAGCAATTACAAGAATTCCGACATTGATAATTGCCATATAACTGTAAAGTATAACTACCCGACCTGAATTATCACTTAGCAGGAATGGGACTGCATATGCACCTACTAATCCAATGTGAGCAATTACCTGCTGATTGTAGTTTAAAGCTGCGACGACCGTAAAAATTGTAAATACCACCATCAGTATAAAAGCAAATAATTGTGGGAAAAGACCATAGAAACTATAAGCAGCATACGTAATGAAATACATTATAGCGATTGCACCACTAACAAGAACTGCGCTGTAATTCTCGTACTTTTTCTTTAACTTCATTCCGATAACCAAAAGGGCCAATCCGGCTATATACCCCATTATTATTCTTGCAAGCGGACTGATCAATTCATGCTCAATAGAGTATTTTGCGCCTATTGCCACCCCAATTACAGTTATCACTATTCCAATCTTATTAATCAGGTTTTCACCGATAAACTTCTCAAGATCAAGACTTATTCTTGGAGCGAAAGTCTTCGATCTCTTCTTTCTTTTCGGCAATGGGATAGCTTTATAACTAACTGCTGGTTTTTCTTTAACAATATCAAACCCGGACTCAGGCAGTTGTCTAACATCTTCCGGCACTTTCGTTTGTGCCATCTGTTCTTTACCAGAGGATTTGAGTTCATCAATATCGAATCGCAATTTATTGATCTCTACCACAAAGTCGTTCTGCCTCTTTATAAGGGTTTTAAGCTTCTCATTTAACTGATCTATTTTTTTCTGATTATCAGTCATTGTGTAGTAGTTTGTGCTGGCTATTAGATAATACTGTATTGCTTTCTGCAAATATACATAAAAATATCAAAAGTCTGAGTTTTACTTTAGCGTATCATTCACCTAAAATCCCGTCAGTCTATATGAGTTGTTTATGGGTGAACACCTCCCCTACCAAATAAAAATCTCCTCCTTTTTTAAAGGTCGCTTTCCTTCAATCCAGATGAAATTTTTTAGCAGAAGATCTTCGCCCTGTAATTCACCTTCGGGTGGGTACATATGCGAATCAACATCCTGAATGGGTGTAATGATCTTTATCTGATTACTATCGAGATATATTCTCATATCGCTTGACAATGATTTATTAATACCCACAAGCCTTTTATATTCATCCCTGACAAAATAGATAGATTCTGAATTCCCCCATATCTTTATCACCTTCATCTCATTATTCTTAAAATAGCTGACCAATAACCGGCCTTTAATCTGGTTATATGTTTTTCTCAAAGAATCATCAATAGAGATGATAAAGGCAGAGGTGATAAGAGCGAGTGTATCAATCTGATTATTGCTGAGTGCTATTCTGATTGAGTCTGCTGTAAGCTGATTCTGCTCAGACCATAAGACCGGCGAATTAAACAGGAAAATTGTTGAATCCGAAAAACTGTAAACCAGTGAGTCGCACATTCCCTGCATATCATTTCGAAAAAATTTCATTTTGTGATACGCAAGCATATATTCAGGACTCTGTGTACTGTCGAAATGAATCCAAAGTGTATCAGAATGAAGAAACAGCGAATCTTTTTTATCAATCATAATAGCAACGGCGCTGTCAGTAACAAATGAAAATCCGGCGCTCCTTTTAAATTCGCCATAGTTACCCTTTATCAACATCTGCTGAACAGTATCAAGCAGCGACACATTACCATAAGCAAGTCCGAAGTCGGTATTACGGTCGTAATATAAGGTATCACCGCTCAGTTTTTGCTCTTTTGTAATGATATATGCATTCTGGCTAAAAAATGATTTATCGGTTTTTGTATTGTACCAACCGTTTTCGCAATACACCAGATTACTATCGCTTGTAATAGTTGTAGGACCATAAAAAAAAGACAGCTCCGATTCAACTTTATAGTTAAGAGAATCGCATTCCATCACATACCTTGGGTTTGTAAGAACAACGCTATCGCTAAAGATTGCTTCTTTTGTATCGGTGTAATAGAATCCTTTTTCACTTACAAGGGTATTCGCAGTATCAATAATTTTCCCGCCGGTCAGATACCAGGCATATTTGTTCGCGCGATCGTACCAAAGGTGCTCGGTATAAAGCTGAGACCTGTTATCAATCAGCCTTACATTGTGATGAAGTTCTGCAATCTTATTATCACCATTATAATTAAGGATATCACTATAAATATTCAAAGTATCTGAAACCTTAATATGAACATTACCAAATCCGTCGAAGCTATTTCTTTTTTCATTCAAGTGAACGCTGTCGCAGTAAAGGTAGGTACTATCGTGTAACAGGATAACATTTCCCACGAGCCGCTGAATTTTCTCCTTCCCCTGTTTACCTGCTTTCAGATCATCCGCTCTAATAATCTTCACTTTCGAGGGTTTTTGGGCAACAGCATACGAGAAGGCTATAAATGAAAACAGAAAAAGCAAAGTAGAATATTTTACTGCCTGGTGATTCAATATCTTAAAGGATGATGTCAACATATAGCCACAAATGTATAAAAAAAAGCAATCCTGTTAAAGATTGCTTTTATGTTACTTCAAATTATGCCTCAGCCGGCGGACCTCCAAGGTTCAGCGGGAACTGCTGTTCCCTTTCAGGCATCTTTATCTCACCGTGCATAGCCTCAAACTTAGTAATATTCTCTTTCAGAGCTTTAAAAAGTCTTTTTGCATGCTGAGGAGTCAGAATAATCCTTGATTTCACCTTCGCCTTAGGAATCCCGGGCATCATCTTAATAAAATCAACAACAAACTCAGAATGTGAGTGAGTTATTATTGCTAAATTTGAATATATTCCATCAGCCATTTCAGGGCTGAGCTCTATATTAATCTGATTTTTATTTTGATCTGACATTTGTTCTGTTTTATATATTATTCGTCTTCATCTTTAGCTGCCATCAGCGCTTCATACTCTTCACGTGACCCAACAATTAGGTCTTCATATTCTCTCAGACCTGTACCGGCCGGAATAAGATGCCCAACAATTACATTCTCCTTCAGGCCCATCAGGCTATCGCTCTTGGCATTAATTGCCGCCATAGTAAGCACTTTGGTTGTTTCCTGAAACGATGCAGCCGAAATCCAGCTATTAGTCTGCAATGAAGCTTTTGTAATACCCTGCAACACCTGACGAGCAGTAGCCGGTTTGGCTTCTCTCGCATCAATGATGTTAAGGTCCTTACGCCTAAGTTGCGAATTTTCTTCTCTAAGATTCCTGGCACTGACTATCATACCAGCTTTATAAACAACCGAGTCACCTGAGTCAAGAACGACCTTTTTACCAAAGATATTATCATTCTCATCCATAAACTCAATTTTGTTCACAAGTTCTCCTTCAAGGAATTTGGTATCACCCGGATCAGCAACTTCCACCTTACGCATCATTTGGCGCACAATTGTTTCAAAATGTTTATCATTAATCTTAACACCCTGCAAACGGTAAACTTCCTGAATTTCATTCACAATGTATTCCTGAACCTTCATTGGCCCCTTAATTGCAAGAATATCAGCAGGAGTCATAGCACCTTCTGACAGAGGTGTTCCGGACTTAACATAGTCATTTTCCTGAGCAAGTATCTGTTTTGAAGTTGAGATAAGATAGCGTTTCTCTTCACCTGTTTTCGATGTTATGATAACTTCACGGTTACCTCTTTTCAGCTTTTTACCAAAGGAAACAACACCATCAATTTCAGCAACTTTTGCAGGATCTGAGGGATTCCTTGCCTCAAACAACTCCGTTACTCTTGGCAAGCCTCCGGTGATATCACCTGATTTACCAATAGCTCGCGGAATTTTTACAAGAATATCTCCGGCTTTGAGTTTAGCTCCCTCTTCAACAAAGATGTGAGCTCCAACAGGAATATCGTATGATTTTATCTCTTCATTTGAACCAGATAAAATTTTAATAGTCGGATTTTTGTTTTTCTGACGTGATTCAACAATTACCTTATCGTGATAACCTGTCTGCTCATCAGATTCAACTCTGAAAGTTAACCCTTCAACAATATTCTCAAATTTAACCTTTCCTTGAACTTCTGAAAGGATAACGGCATTATACGGATCCCACTCAGCTATAATCTCACCCTTTTTAACCTTTTTACCGTCTCTCACAAATAATCTTGCACCATAAGGAATATTACCGGATGCAAGAATAATCCCTGTGTTCTCATCAAGAATTCTCATTTCTGCAGAACGTCCAAGAACTATATCATATTTTTTCTTTTCAGAATCAGTATATTCTACAAAGCGAAGCTCCTCAATCTCAAGTTTTCCAGAATATTTGGCTTCAACTCTTGATGTAATAGCAACATTAGATGCAGTACCCCCAACGTGGAATGTACGAAGTGTAAGCTGCGTACCAGGTTCACCAATCGATTGAGCGGCAATTACACCTACAGCCTCACCTTTCTGAACCATCTTACCTGTTGCAAGGTTACGACCATAACATTTAGCACAAACGCCGCGCTTCGACTCACATGTTAATACTGATCTGATTTCAACCTCTTCTATAGGGGAATCTTCTATAATCTGGCCAATTTCTTCTGTTATTTCCTCTCCACCATTAATTACTAATTCTCCTGTTTGGGGATGGTAAATATCATGAAGTGTTGTACGACCAAGTATTCTGTCATACAGAGTTTCAACAACTTCCTCATTTTTCTTTAATGCGGATGTACGCAGGCCTCTTAATGTACCACAATCAAAGCTGGTAATTACAACATCCTGAGATACATCAACCAAACGACGGGTAAGGTAACCGGCATCAGCAGTTTTAAGAGCTGTATCGGCAAGCCCCTTACGAGCTCCGTGAGTTGAAATAAAGTACTCAAGTACAGAAAGACCTTCTTTAAAGTTTGACAAAATCGGATTTTCAATAATTTCACCACCTTTAGCTCCCGATTTTTGTGGTTTTGCCATCAAGCCTCTCATACCGGACAACTGACGAATTTGTTCTTTTGAGCCCCTCGCACCAGAGTCAAGCATCATATAAATAGGATTAAATCCTTGCCTGTCTTTGGTAATATTATTCATAAGGGTTTGTGTCAGTTTGGAGTTGGTATGTGTCCAAATATCAATTATCTGATTATATCTTTCGTTATTAGTAATGAATCCCATATTATAGTTATTCATTACCTCATCAACCTCAGCATTTGCCTGACTTATCAGCTCCTCTTTAATCTCGGGTATTACCACGTCACCCATAGTAAATGACAATCCACCTTCAAAAGCCATCTTAAATCCAAGATTTTTTATATCATCAAGAAAATTAGACGTTGTGGCTGTACCTGACATCTTTATTATCTTTCCAATAATATCTCTCAAAGATTTTTTTGTAAGAAGCTGATTAATAAAACCAAATTCTTTTGGAACTACCTGGTTGAAAAGAACTCTACCAGCAGTTGTTTCTATAATTTTCTCTTTTAGCTCGCCATTTTCGTTCACAACAACTTTACACTTGATAATTGCATGTATATCAAGTTTCTTCTCATTATGTGCAATAATAACTTCATCTTGTCCATAAAATATAGAACCTTCACCTTTGATTGGTAATTCCGGCGTACTTTTTCTTGATTTGGTTATATAGTATAACCCAAGAACCATGTCTTGCGAAGGCACTGCAATAGGAGCTCCATTTGCAGGGTTAAGAATATTATGAGATGCAAGCATAAGAAGCTGTGCTTCAAGTATAGCAGCATTTCCCAATGGAACATGAACAGCCATCTGGTCACCATCGAAGTCAGCATTAAAAGCAGTACAAACGAGTGGGTGCAACTGAATAGCTTTACCTTCAATAAGTTTTGGCTGAAATGCCTGGATACCAAGACGGTGAAGTGTAGGAGCCCGGTTGAGCATAATAGGATGTCCTTTAAGAATATTCTCCAGAATATCCCAAACTATAGGATCTTTTCTATCAACAATCTTCTTAGCAGATTTTACAGTCTTCACAATGCCTCTTTCCAGCATTTTTCTAATAATAAAAGGTTTGAACAGCTCGGAAGCCATACCTTTTGGTAATCCGCACTCATTTAGTTTAAGTTCTGGTCCAACCACGATAACCGAACGGCCGGAGTAATCAACTCTTTTCCCGAGAAGATTCTGACGAAAACGTCCCTGCTTCCCTTTCAGTGAGTCACTCAATGATTTAAGAGCCCTGTTCGACTGAGTTTTAACCGCATTAGCTTTTCTTGAGTTATCAAGCAATGAATCAACAGCTTCCTGTAACATACGCTTTTCATTACGCATAATCACATCAGGAGCTTTAATCTCAATCAGCCTTTTAAGCCTGTTATTTCTAATGATGACCCTTCTGTACAGGTCATTCAGGTCGGAGGTTGCAAAACGTCCACCATCAAGAGGCACCAACGGCCTAAGCTCAGGTGGAATAACAGGTACAATCTTAACTATCATCCATTCGGGACGATTCTCAATTCTCTTTTGTCCGTCACGAAAAGCTTCATAAACCTTAAGACGTTTAAGGGCTTCCTGCTTACGTTGTTGAGAAGTTTCGGTATTTGCCTTATGTCTTAACTCATAAGAAACTTTATCAAGATCAAGTCTTTCCAACAAATCGTGAATAGCTTCAGCTCCCATTTTTGCAATAAACTTATTTGGGTCTGAATCGTCAAGATGCTGATTGTCGGGAGGCAAAGCTTCAACGATATCAAAATACTCTTCTTCCGTTAGGAAATCGAGATATTTAATATCATCCTGCTCCTTAATACCAGGATTTATTACTACATAACGTTCGTAATAAATTATCATATCGAGTTTCTTAGTCTGAAGACCAAGTAAAGCTCCTATTTTATTAGGTAATGAACGGAAAAACCAAATATGTACAACAGGTACAACAAGATGAATATGCCCCATACGCTCTCTACGTACTTTTTTCTCGGTAACTTCAACTCCGCAACGGTCACAAACAATACCTTTATATCTGATTCTTTTGTATTTACCACAATGACATTCCCAATCTTTCACAGGTCCAAAAATTCTTTCGCAGAACAAACCGTCTCGCTCAGGTTTGTATGTACGATAGTTAATAGTTTCCGGTTTTGTGACTTCACCATAAGACCTCTCAAGAATCATCTCGGGTGAGGCAATGCTTATGGTTATCTTTGAAAATTCACTGGGAATTTTTTCTTCTTTTCTGAAAGCCATATTTATAAAGTGCTAATTACAGATTTAAAATAAAAATAAACAACAACCAATTGTTAATCAAAAGATATCTTCAACCCAAGTCCGCGAAGTTCGTGAACAAGAACATTGAATGATTCAGGTACGCCTGGTGTAGGCATATTCTCTCCCTTAACAATTGTTTCATAAGCTTTTGCCCTACCGACAACATCATCGGACTTAACAGTTAGTACCTCTTGCAGAACATTAGCAGCTCCGAATGCTTCAAGTGCCCAGACTTCCATCTCACCAAAACGCTGGCCTCCAAATTGTGCTTTACCACCAAGAGGTTGCTGTGTAATAAGCGAGTAAGGTCCAATTGAACGAGCGTGCATCTTATCATCAACCATGTGATGCAGTTTTAGCATATAGATGTATCCAACGGTAGCAGGCTGATCAAATCTCTCACCGGTGCCACCGTCATAGAGATAAACCATTCCATTTTCAGGAAGGCCTGCTTTTACCATATAATCATTGATGATATCCAAAGTTGCGCCATCAAAAATAGGAGTTGAAAACTTGACACCAAGATTTTTGCCTGCCCATGCAAGGATAGTCTCGTAAATCTGTCCAAGATTCATTCGGGAAGGTACACCAAGTGGATTCAATACAATGTCAACTGGTGTTCCATCCTCAAGAAAAGGCATATCCTCTTCGCGTACAATTCTTGCAACAATACCTTTATTTCCATGACGACCTGACATCTTATCACCAACGGTAAGTTTACGTTTCTTGGCTACAAAAACCTTAGCCATCTTAACGATGCCGTTTGGAAGGTCATCACCAACACTGGCAACAAACTTTTTACGATTATGAATCCCAAGAATTTCTTTATACTTGATTGAATAGTTATTAATAAGCCTTTTAATCAGAGCATTCTTTGCCTTATCGGTTGTCCATTTATTGGAATTTACATTAAGAAAATCAATTCCCTGAAGAATCTTTTGAGTAAATTTCACCTTCTTGGGAACAACCACTTCTTTAAACTTATTAAAAACACCCTGAGATGTTTTACCGCTTACTAAAACAGTAAGCTTATCAATAAGTTTGACTTTTAATTCTTCAATACTTTTGTGGTATTCGACATCAAGTACTTCAATAATCTCCTTCTCCTTTACTTTGGCTTTTCTATCTTTGATAGCCCTTGAAAAGAGTCTGTGATTAATAACAACACCTTTCATTGAAGGAGGGGCTTTAAGAGAAGCATCTTTAACATCCCCTGCTTTATCTCCAAAAATAGCCCTTAGAAGTTTCTCTTCAGGTGTTGGATCAGACTCTCCTTTTGGTGTAATCTTACCAATAAGAATATCTCCCTCTCGTACTTCAGCACCAATTCTGATAATCCCTCTGTCGTCCAGGTCTTTGGTTGCCTCAGCACTAACATTAGGTATATCGGCAGTAAGCTCTTCCAGCCCTCTTTTGGTATCTCTTACCTCCAGAGTGAACTCCTCAATATGAACAGATGTAAAAATATCTTCTTTAACAACACGTTCGGAAATAACAATAGCATCCTCAAAGTTATACCCTTTCCACGGCATAAAAGCAACCATGAGGTTTCTGCCAAGAGCAAGTTCGCCTCCCTGTGTAGCATATCCTTCACAAAGAACCTGACCAGCCTTAACCTTATCCCCTTTTTTAACGATAGGACGAAGGTTAGTGCTTGTATTTTGATTCGTACGCTTAAATTTAACCAGTTTATACGTTTTCAGATCATCCTCAAAACTAACCAGTTTATCATCTTCATGTCTTGAATATCTAATTCTTATTTCATCTGCATCAACATATTCCACAATACCATCACCTTCAGCATTAATAAGAACCCGTGAGTCTCTGGCAACACGACCTTCAAGACCTGTACCGACAATCGGTGCTTCAGCATTTAACAGTGGTACTGCCTGACGCTGCATATTTGATCCCATTAATGCACGGTTAGCATCGTCATGCTCGAGGAAAGGAATTAATGATGCTGCAATTGATGCTATCTGGTTTGGAGCAATATCAATAAGGTCAACATCTTTTTTATCAGTAATAGGATAATCAGCAAGATATCTAACTTTAATCTTTTCATTGATAAAATTGCCATCATCAGCCAGTTTAGTATTGGCCTGGGCAATAATTTTATCCTCTTCCTCTTCAGCAGTAAGATAAATTGGGTCTACATCAAGTTTCACCATACCTTCATCAACATACTTATATGGAGTTTCAATGAATCCAAGTCTGTTGATTTTTGCATAAACACAGAGTGAAGATATAAGACCAATATTCGGACCTTCAGGTGTTTCAATAGTACAAAGTCTTCCGTAGTGAGTGTAGTGAACGTCACGAACCTCAAATCCAGCTCTTTCTCTTGAGAGACCTCCAGGCCCCAGTGCAGAAACTCTTCTCTTATGAGTTAACTCTGCCAGTGGATTAGTTTGATCCATAAATTGTGACAACTGGTTAGTCCCAAAGAATGAGTTAATTACCGAAGAAAGTGTTTTAGCATTGATAAGATCAGTAGGTGTAAATACCTCATTGTCACGAACATTCATTCTTTCACGTATTGTTCTTGCCATCCGTGCAAGTCCAACACCAAACTGAGAATAAAGTTGCTCGCCAACTGTTCTTACTCTACGATTACTTAAGTGGTCAATATCATCAACATCAGTTTTTGAGTTAACAAGCTCAATCAGGTATTTAAGAATGTCAATAATATCATCTTTTGTAAGTACCTTAACTGATGAGTCAATTTTCAGTCCGAGTTTCTTATTTATCCTGAAACGGCCAACTTCACCAAGGTCATATCTTTTATCTGAGAAGAAAAGTTTATCAATAATACCTCTTGCGGTCTCTTCATCAGGTGGTTCAGCATTACGCAACTGCCTGTATATAAACTCAACAGCCTCTTTTTCAGAGTTAGCAGTATCCTTCTGGAGAGTATTAAATATTATTGAAAAGTCGTTAGCAATAGTTTCATCTCTGTGAAGAAGAATTGTTTTTACACCCGATTCAATAATCTGACTAATATGCTCACTTTCCAGTATTGTTTCTCTGTCAATGATCATCTCGGTTCTTTCAATCGAAACAACTTCTCCAGTATCTTCATCAACAAAATCTTCGATCCAGGAACGGACAACTCTTGCAGCCAATTTACGGCCAAGAACTCTTTTCAGACCACTTTTTGAAACTTTAATCTCTTCAGCAAGATCAAATATTTCAAGAATATCTTTATCACTCTCGAACCCAATAGCCCTGAGTAACGTTGTAACAGGCAATTTCTTTTTCCTGTCAATATAGGCATACATCACATTATTAATGTCAGTAGTGAATTCCATCCAGGAGCCTTTAAAAGGGATAATCCTGGCTGAATACAACGTTGTGCCATTTGCATGCTGATGCTGACCAAAAAATACTCCGGGGGATCGGTGCAATTGAGAAACAATTACCCGTTCAGCCCCATTTACAATAAATGTACCCTTTGGAGACATATAGGGAATCATTCCAAGATAAACATCCTGTATGATTGTCTCAAAGTCCTCATGCTCGGGATCGGTACAATATAACTTTAATTTTGCTTTAAGAGGAACACTATAAGTCAGGCCTCTCTCGATACACTCCTCAATAGAGTATCTTGGAGGATCAACAAAATAGTCAAGAAATTCCAATACAAAGTTATTTCGCGAATCTGTAATTGGAAAGTTCTCACTAAAAACTTTATAAAGTCCTTCATTCCCCCTATCTTCCGGATTTGTTTCCAACTGGAAAAAATCCTGAAATGACTTTAGCTGAATATCAAGTAAAT
>JAOZOC010000279.1 GCA_029933495.1 Bacteroidales bacterium | reverse complement strand
GTGAAAACCAAATGGGGTATTCCCGGGGGGGTTATCGGCCTCGGGACGCCCACGGAGGGCGGTCTCAACGTGGGCGTCCACAACGGCACCCCCAACGTTGTTGGTGTCCTGGGTATCCGGATACAATATTTCAATAATACAATGAAAATGATTTGGCATAACAATATATTCATCACATTTGATATTTGGATATTTATTCTCCATTTCATAATACCATTTTTCTATCATTTTGCCTGCATCGTTCAATATCATTTGGCTATCAATAATTTTTCCTAATAAATGTTTACGGTTTTGTATACATATTGTGATAAAATACCTCCCGGGTTTTGAGTAATCATACCCTTTTAATCGTATTGATTGCCTGTTATGAATTTTGGGATTGTATGACATAAAGAATATTGTTATTCGGTAAATTCATCATTCATCAAATAGTCTAATCGTATTATTTCCATTCCTTTATTTTTAATAATGTCTATCGCTTGTTCGAGCAATTCTGCTGTTTCAGGATTTGTATCGTGAAAAAGTATAATACCTCCGTTCGATATCTCTGTCTCCAGTTTATTCAAAACCTGCTGCTTGTTTTTCATTGTGTCGAACGTACGTAAACTCCAGCCGATTACAGTATGACCTGTTCTTTTTAGAGCTTTTGACAGGAATGGATTTGTAACACCGTAAGGAGGCCTGAAATACTCCGGCTCTTTCCCTGTGATTTCCTTTATGATTGCATCAGTTTTCTCAATCTCTCTTACCATTTTTCCGGGCAGATAAAAGTCGAAAATAAAGGCATGCGACCAGGAATGATTACCGATGATATGCCCCCTGTCGCTTATTTGTTTTAAAATTCCCCTGTTTTTCTCAATTCTGCTGCCAATGCAAAAAAAGGCAGCCTTTATTTTATGTTTTTCAAGAATATCCAATATTCTGAGGGTGGTGTTTTCATCAGGCCCGTCATCAAACGTAAGTGCAACCTTTGCCTTCTCCTTACTTCCCCTGTTGATTGCCTTTATATGAAAATTCATTTGAATTCTGGCTGAAGCTATAACCAACAACGAAACATAAAGCAAAGTAATGATTAAAATAATAACAATCCCGGCTGTTGTAGATAACATCCCGGAAATTATTAAAATAACCAAAACAACGAGGTAAGCTATTGTTGTATCGTTATAATTCAGCATTTTGACAAAAAAGTAAAAGAGTGATTCCTGTTAAACCGCTGCTGGTAAATCAAAACATTTTTAATATCTTCAATTTTATTATCATTAAGCTTAATAATCTCAGGAATATTTTTTGATTTCAAAATATCAGCAGCAAGAAGCAATGCAAAAGCAGATGATGTTTCATACTCACCACAAAGATGCTTATACCAGGCCAAAGAACTATTTTTGAACAACTCATTGGTAGTATCATAAATAAAATCCTCTTCCACATTACCGTTTATGCCCAATAATACAACATCAATATCTTCGGGAGTTAACCTGGCAGAAGCAAGAAAATCAACCAAGGCTCTATTAAGACCGAAAGGCAATTTGTATAAGGTCTTCATACTTTTTAATTCAGCATAACTACCGCTGTCTTTCACCTGAGATAAATTAAAAAACACCGAACCTTCACCCACAATCGTGCCTTTTGTTGTATTATTCTCCAAAAGCCGATCATTTCCAATACCCTCTTTCCAGAATTCAACATTCTTTTTCAGTTCATAATTGGCTTCCGTAATTTCCTCAGTTCCACCAACTAAAATATTTTCATACTCACCGCTGTTAATTTTCAGATAAGCATCAAGAAGTCCCTGTTCAAAAGAGGCATTTTTATGAACAAAGGTCATATTGTAATCATGACAGCCGGTTTCAATAGCTATTCTTGCGGCAACGACATTGTGTGTTGACTGGATGAAAGGAGTGGGATTAAGAAGGTTTTCATTATCATCTGTCAGATTGTCAAGAAATTTATCGGTATCCTCAACAGCTCCAAGGCCTGTAGCAGTAATTATGGCATCCGGTTTTTGGTTTTTGGCATTATTCAGGCACATCAAAGCTGAAGTAAGTCCCATCTTAATAAATTTGCTCATCCTTCTCAGAGGTACCGGTTTAATGAAATCTCTGTATGGAGGCTCGACTACTGTCATACGTCCGGTATCGAAGATATTCATCTCCTTCAGAAAATCTTTCGAGGGAAAACAACCTTGTGGCGTTATTGCTCCTATTCCATTGATATACACGCTCATACAGCTGAAAATATAATTGATGAATCATTACCGCCAAACCCAAATGAGTTTGAAAGTACATTCCTGATTTCTACATTTCTCATTAATTCAGTGACCGGGGTCAAGGGCTTTTCCTCCATCGGTTCTTTAAAGTTAAGATTCGGGAAGACAACACTATTCTGCAAAGCAAGAATAGAAAAAACCGATTCCGTGGCTCCAACAGCCCCAAGCGTATGACCGGTATATGGTTTCGTGGAACTGAATGGGGGAATATTATTGCCAAAAAGCCGACTGATGGCAATAGCCTCTGTAAGGTCATTATTTAATGTGCCCGTCCCGTGAACATTAATATAATCAATATCTTCAATAGTAAGACCGCTTTTCTCAAGAGCTTTTGACATTGCGAGATAAGCTCCTTCGCCATTTTCGGAGGAGGCAGTTTGATGAAATGCATCATTGGCATTTGAATAGCCGGTTAATTCGCAAAGGATCTTATCTTCTCTTCCCTTCACTGCATCTTCCGACTCCAAAACCAAGTAAGCAGCTCCTTCACCAAGGTTCAGTCCGTTTCTGTTGCGGTCGAAAGGCCGATTATGGTTTTTGTCAAGTATCATCAGTGAGTTGAAGCCGTTTACTGTAAATTTGGCAAGAGCATCGGTTCCACCTACGATTACCCGATCAAGTAAATTATTTTTTATCATCCCGGCACCCGACATAATGGAATTTATGGATGAGGAACAAGCTGTACTGATTGTTGAAACAAATCCGGAAATACCGAGAGAATCGGCAATTTTTTCGGTACTGTCGCCGCAAACATGTGATATGATGAAGTTCCGGTTTTCGGGGGTAATATTTCTGTAAAGTAACTCCGTGCGGTCCATTCCCCCGACAGTTGTTGCAGAAACTATTCCCATATTATTTTTCCCGGAATTCATAAGACCGGCATTTTCAATAGCTTCACGGGCAGCAATCAAACCAAGCAAAGCCGTTCGCGAAAAGTCCGTACCGATTTTTATGCCGGCTAATCGTGCAAGCTCCAAATTGGTCATTTTTATTTCACCACAGGGAAGAGTATCGCTGTGAACCGTATCGAGATACTCGGGTTTGCCAATTCCGTGGTTCAATTTTATCAATGAATTGAAATTTTCTGCAACATTAAGTCCGATTGCAGAAACAACTCCAATTCCGGTAACATATATTTTGGGAGGCATCATTGATTTTTGGTGATAAAATCTGCCATAGTTTTAACCGAATAGAAAATATCTTTGCCCTTTTTCGGATCATCTATTTTGATACCATACTCCTTTTCCATCAACACTATTAATTCCAAGGCATCAATAGAATCGAGTCCCAAACCATCATTGAAAAGAGGAGCTTCGGTTTCTATATCCTCAATATCCATATCTTCAAGGTTCAAAACCTCTAAAATTTCTTCTTTCAATTTCTTTATTAAATCTTCCATTTAGCTATTTTTAGAATACTGCAAAAGTATAAAATTTAACAACATTACTAATCCAGTAACCTCATTAAATTATCTCCGGTCAATAGTCTTTCCTTAGGTGGATTATTACTTTGTTCAATAAAAAACAATACAGATTCAAATTTACCTTCCATATAATCAGCTCTGCCAAGCAGACAGGCTTTATGTTTTGTTTTATTCAACAGGTTTATAACATAGTCAGCAAAAAAAACTGTGTCAAATTTTTCGGAAATAAAGAAGGTATTCTCTCCCCTCAGGATATGCCGGATACTTATCTCACCCATCAAAATATTGGGAAGCGTATAGACAAAAACAGCAGGTTTCGGAAAGTATTTCTCCTTATTCAATATGGAGTTGTTATGTTTGATGTCAGTGTCAAGGGAAGAGTTTGAATTGGAAAATATCATGGCTACCTCATCAGAAGCATACTTTTCAGACAGGTTTTTATCTTTTAGAAGATATTCGGTAGTCAGGAAAGCAAGTTTGCTAAGTCTGTCCATTTTATAAAACTTCGGATAATCAATTTTCAGTTGCTTATAAATACTTTTAAAGAACTTACCGTCATCATCTTCATAAGGAAATTCTAACCTCTCCAGGCCAGTTTTCACAACATCTTTCCTGATTATTGAATAGTCCGAAATTATATATTTATCTTCCATTATTCTGCTTTTATCCTTTCCGCCTCCTTTCTTTTCAAACAATATAGCAGCATTACTCCCGCCAAAACCCGATGCTGTTTTCAGAACCCTGTTAACGGGAGCAAGTTTGTTTTTATCAATTACATTTATCTTTTTTACCGTTCCCGGATTTTCAAAACCGTAAGTTTTAATCAGTAAATCTTTCCTCATTGATTCAAAACAGAATATTGACTCAATAATTCCGGCTGCACCAAGTGTATGGCCGATATATCCCTTATAGCTGTTAACCGGAATACTGTTCAGTCCGTTGCGGTCAATGGCGATTGATTCCATATCATCGTTGTACGGAGTTGCTGTTCCATGTGCAGATATAAAATCAATCTCTTTGCTTCCGTTCAAAACATCCCTGATAACAATATAAAGTCCTTCTCCTGTCCTTGAAGGGCCGGATATGTGATTTGCATCATTGCTTCCCGAACCGGTAACAATTTTTATCAACGGTTTTTTTGCTCTTTTTTCATCGGATGTTAACACAACAGCTGCAGCCCCGTCACCAAGCGAAAGTCCGGTTCTGTCTTTGTCAAAGGGCCTGCAAACATCTTTACTCAAAGACAAAAAAGAGTGAAATCCCGAAACAATAAACTCCGACAGAATATCGGCTCCGGCCACAACTACATTGTCATACTTTCCCCATTTAATTAACCTGTCG
>JAOZOC010000278.1:2800-5063 GCA_029933495.1 Bacteroidales bacterium | reverse complement strand
ATTCCCAAATGGTTGAGGTGAAACCACACTTGAATATTGTTCAATGAACATTGAAATGTTCAATTTTCAACACTTAATGCTCAACACTCAAGATAATACTCCTGGCAGCTCAAACTGCAAACAGATTGCCACGAAGCTCCGGCGCACAGGCCCTTGTAGTGGCTTCTTGCAATAACGCCACCCTTTCTATCATTCTGTTGTTAGCTTTTTACCGTCATTGAGAGGCATCCAAAGGCAGGCCTGTGGGAAGGAATGGTGTGGCAATCCCTTTAGATGTTATTCATAAGGCTTAATATCTCTTATATTAAGCTGAAGCTTAATAGTTCCGTTCCATTCGTTCTCTTCAATATGGTAGCAGATATTGAACGGACCTCTTTTTACAATATCATAAGCATCGCTTTGCTGGAATGCAATTGCTGAAATGGGATAGCCTCTGATATGCGGATGGACAACATCAAGTTTCAGATGATTTTTGCCCACAATACGCGAAAAACCCGTGTCAATAACATTCTCAGTCATAAACACGGGCGACATATTTCCTGGGCCAAATGGTGCAAATTGCTTAAGTATTCTGAAAAACTTCTTATTGATATCGTTGAGGCAAAGCTTCCCATCAATCTCTATCTCGGGAGTGAGCATATTCTCTTTAATAGTTGAGGCCACATACTCCTCAAATCTCTTTTGGAAAGCAACAAGATTTTCCGGCTTAAGAGAAAGCCCTGCGGCATATTTATGACCTCCGAAATGCTCAAGCAGGTCGCTGCAAGCATCCACAGCATCATAAACATCAAAATCTTTAACCGACCTTGCCGACCCTGTTATCAGGCCATTAGATTTTGTTAAAACCACTGTAGGCCGGTAAAAAGACTCAATTAACCTTGAAGCAACAATTCCTATTACCCCTTTGTGCCACGATTCATTATAAACAACAGTTGTCCTGGCTTCAAGGAGTTTTTTATCGCTGTTTATCATCTCATGGGCCTCAAGAGTTATCTGGAAATCAAGATTTTTTCTTTCGGTATTGAAGTCATCAATTTGTTTTGCAAGTCCCTCTGCATCTTCAAGCGATTTGACAATTAAAAGTTTGACTGAATTTTCGGCATCTTCAATCCGGCCGGCTGCATTAATTCTCGGACCAACAAGAAAAACCAGATCACTAATGGTCATATTTTTAGTGAAAGCCGGCTCACCGTTATTATTTTCATTCTTCTTTGAGACATTGCTGAATTTCAAAATAGCTTCTATTCCGGGCCTTGGATTACTATTAACCAACTTTAATCCGAAATAGGATAAAATCCTGTTTTCGCCGGTAATTTTAACAATATCCGAAGCTATACTGACAACAACAAGATCAAGATATTTTTTAATAGTAGAGAAAGGAATATTATTTTTTTGTACAAAGGCCTGAACAAGTTTAAACCCTACACCGCAGCCTGAAAGTTCATCAAAGGGATAAGTGCTATCAACTCTTTTAGGGTCCAGCACAGCAACTGCACCAGGAAGTGTGTCGCCAGGCCTGTGGTGATCGCCAATGATATAATCGATGCCTTTGTTTTTTGCGTAATCAATTTTTTCGACAGCCTTTATTCCACAGTCTAAGACAATTACAAGCGAGAAATTATTTTCGGCTGCATAATCAATACTCTTATATGAGATTCCATAACCCTCTTCATATCTGTCCGGGATATAGAAATCAATGTTATCATAATAGTTTTTAAAGAAAGAATAAACAAGTGCAACAGCAGTAGTACCGTCAACATCATAATCGCCATAAACAAGTATCTTTTCCCCTTTGCGGATGGCAGCTTCAATACGTTCGACAGCCACCTTCATATCATTCATCAGGAAAGGGTCGTGAAGGTTATCAAGTGATGGCCGGAAAAAGGATTTTGCCTCATCAAAAGTCTCAATATCACGCTGTGCAAGTAATCCGGCAAGTGTAGGATTTATGTTAAGCACTTCCGATAAGTGCTTAATTATACTACTTTTACCTTGCTTTTTTAAATACAGGTCCCATTACCTTGCAAGGCATACACCATTCTGCCCAAAGATCAACAATGCAAAATTCAGCTCTACTTATTATCTGATAAAAACTATTCGCGTTAACCTCTTGTACGCCACCTTGAGTTTCTGGTTTTGGATTCTGTAATTGTTCTCTTAATTGCTTCATTTTTTTCATACGAATTTTTTTTAATTCCTCATCATCTTGGTCGTCCAATTCAAAAATACTCCATTTTTACTTTTATTATATAATAAAAATTGT
>JAOZOC010000278.1:0-2790 GCA_029933495.1 Bacteroidales bacterium | reverse complement strand
TTAAAATCTGATTTTTTGAAAGTGTAAAGATATGGAATATTCGTTTGTATTTATCAAGATTTTTTGCGAAAACAGCCTAAGTTTATATAACTAGCAGATTAAAAGAGTAATAAAAAATTTAAAAAGTTGTTCTCATTGCTTCAACCGGATCGAGACGCGAAGCTGACCATGATGGAATAATCCCGGCAACCAGTCCGATAACAGCAGATACTGAAATACTTATAATTATATTGCCCGTTGTAAGCTTCAACGGAAATGGAATTATATCATAAGTGTTTGAAATTAAAATAAGTGAATAAATTATTAAAAGACCAATCAGACCGCCTAACAGTGAAAGAAATACCGATTCGAAAAGAAACTGAAAAAGGATAAAAAACCTTTTAGCCCCTAAAGCCATCTGTATCCCTATCTGATTTGTACGCTCCTTAACCGAAACAAACATAATATTTGCAATTCCAAATCCGCCAACCAGTAAAGAGAATCCTCCGACAATCCATCCCACCATAGCAAAAACTGCAAAAATTTCATCGAACCCCTGTGATATAATGCTAGTCTCATTTATTGCAAAATCATCTTCAGCATTGGGTTTTAGCTTTCTTACGGACCGCAAGATACCTGTCAGTTCATCTTTCAATTCATCATTGCTTACCATCGGCTTTGCCATCACAATAATCGAACCGCCAATTTTTTGCATATTCACAAAACTCCGGGCATAGTTAACCGGAATGATAACTCTGTCGTCATTAGTATTGCCAAACATATCATCACCTTGCTTTTTCATCACCCCGATAACCTTCAGCTTACTTCCGAATATTTTTATTGTACGGCCAATGGGATTAAGTCCTTCATAAAGATTTTCAGATATATCTGAACCGATAATCGCAACATTCCTGCCAGCCTGGGACTCCAAAGGTGTAAAATAGCGACCATCTTTAAGGTCGAAAGGCATAACATAGTCATAATCATGTGAAACTGCAAGTACTCCTACATCCTCAATGCTGTTACTCTTATATTTTACTGTACGGTTGATTCCAAACAGAAAAGCACTTTTTTCGGATGCTGTACTTCGTTTTTGTATTTGCTTCATATCCCTTAATGAAGGCTCAGGCCGCTTCATTATTTTCCACCAGGCAATATTTCCATCCATTATCCATGGCCATTTCTGAATAAAAAGGACATTACTTCCAAGACTATTAATACTCGAGCGGACTGCAATCTCCATAGAATCGAAGATTGTCAGTACAGAGATAACTGAGAATATCCCAATAGTAATACCAAGCAATGAAAGTAGCGTTCTAACCTTATTTATAACTATCGATTGTATTGCGAAACGATAGCTTTCTCTGAATAATTTCAAAAAGATTAACATAATAGTAAGTTATCAAAAAAGATTGTGTAAAAATAAGATAAACCTTTGAATAATTGAATAGAATTTAATTGTTACTTTGTAGCAGTGAATAATTGTGGTCATTAAGTGGTCATTCAATAGACATTAAGTGATCATTAAGTAGTTGTTTTATTCAATAAATGACAGCGGCAAATGACGCATGCAGTGATATTTAAAGCAAAAAAACCGGATTAAATGAAAAAGATTAAAAGTGCTCTTATTTCAGTTTACCATAAAGAGAGGCTTGATGAAATTGTCAAGCGACTCAGCAAATTGAATATCAGTATTTATTCGACAGGCGGAACTTATGATTTTATCACAAAATCAGGTATCGAAGCTACAACTGTGGAATCGCTTACCTCCTACCCTTCGATTCTTGGCGGCAGGGTAAAGACATTACATCCAAAAGTTTTTGGTGGCATTCTCGGGCGCAGGGGAAATAAGAATGATATGAATCAATTTGCTGAATATGACATTCCTGAAATAGACCTCGTAATTGTTGACCTCTATCCTTTTGAAGAGACAGTAGCTTCAACTGATAATGAAGCCGAAATAATTGAAAAGATTGATATTGGCGGTATTTCTCTGATAAGAGCAGCAGCAAAAAATTATAAAGATGTTATTATCGTACCATCTTTTTCGCAATACGATGATCTTATCAGACTTCTTGATGAGAAAAACGGAAGTTCTGATATAGAGGACAGAAGATATTTTGCAACTCAGGCGTTTAACGTTTCATCGCATTACGATACAGCTATTTTTAATTATTTCAACGGGGATGAAGATATTGCATTCAAGCAAAGCATTACAAAATCCACAGTTCTGCGTTATGGAGAAAATCCTCATCAAAAAGGCCTGTTTTTTGGCAATCTCGATGAGGTGTTTGAACAAATTCACGGGAAAGCCATCTCATACAATAATATCGGCGATTTGGATGCTGCCATTAATTTGATTAAGGAATTTGACGAACCCACATTTGCTGTACTGAAACATAACAATGCCTGTGGAATTGCAATAAGAGAGAAACTCATTGATGCCTGGAAAGATGCACTAGCCGGAGATCCGGTTTCAGCATTTGGCGGTGTTTTAATCACCAACCGGGAAGTTGATGAAGAGTCAGCAGCAGACATTAATAGTCTTTTCTTTGAAATAATTATTGCCCCCGGATATGATAATAAAGCACTGGATCTGCTTAAGTCAAAGAAAAATAGAATAATTTTGGAAAAGAAATCGTATGATTTCCCTGTAAAACAATTCAGGTCGGTGATGAACGGAGTTATTGTGCAGGACGGAGATTTAAAGACAGAAACAGAAGAAGACCTGAAAGTTGTAACAAAACTTGCGCCTTCACGTTATGAAATTGAAGACCTGTTGTTTGCAAATAAGGTTGTGAAGCATACAAA
>JAOZOC010000277.1 GCA_029933495.1 Bacteroidales bacterium | reverse complement strand
ATTTAAAGTTTTGATTGTGATAAAGTCAGTTGCAGGATTTGGATAAACCGAAACTCTCGCATATTTATTCTCATTAATTCCAACCGGATTTGAGACGGCAACAGGAACTCCTGGAAAGACAGAAGGATTAAAATCGGTAAAAGAACAACCTAACCAATCACCATCGTGCACAATTGCGCCAATACCGGCATTCATTTCCCAGTTTCCTGAGTTGGTACCACTCCAGGTACTCCAATAAAATCCACCTGTACCGCCAATTCCTTCGTGAAGTATTTCCCCGTCGGCAAAAGCAATATCATTCAAAAAACCTCCTGACATATTAGCAATAAACCTTGAATCGGCAAAAGAGATATCTGATAGAATCTGTTCACCCGTAACCTCACCGTCAAAGCGATATCCCCAGGCAAGTGATTCCGGGGAAACCGTGTCATTCCAGTCAACAACAAGCAGGGCTTTATTTTCACCTTCACCGACCCAATATTGCACATCATCAAATGTGAAATCATTGATACGGGTATCAATTACAATAGCTTCGGCAGAAACGGCAGCATCAAATGCTCCTGTTTCATTACCGGTCATATCATATATTTTACCTTCTCCGGTCGAAAAATAGTCTGTAATAGTAACATAAAAAAGTTGGTTTATATTATCAAAAGCGGCTGCGGCGATGTATTGAAACGTAGCAGATCCGGGATCAGGCACAATTGAAGCGTTCAGTATTTGATTGTTTGTCAGGTCATAAGAACCTATTCCATAATCAAGAAGCAGATAGAGTGTTGAGCCGTCAACTGAAACTCCCTTACCGACAGTCTTGTTCAAAACCGTTGTTGTGTAAGCCGTTGTCCAGAAGCTGTAGGAAGTAACTGAACCCGTTGTTGCACCATAGGGAGTTTTGTTTACGGTATAAATATTATTTCCATCGGTAAACAGATCGGAAATACCAATTGCATCAGCACCGAAGTTCATTTCCCTGACAAGGTTATTATTATTATCAATTACTGCAAATTTCCCCTCAGTTGCCTGCCAGTCTCCGGCGACAGCAACGTAGAGAGTATCAGATGCCATTGCCATTCCGGCAGCATCAGCCGAAATACCATCAACAGTCGCAGTGATTGAAAGGTCTTCAGTATCATAAACCTTAACATATTTTCCATCGGCCGGCGGTCCGTTTAAGTCTGATCTCCGTGAAACATACAGTTTCCCGTTTTTCAGATAAAGCCTGCTCAGGTTCGATTCATAAACTGCTGCAATGCGATCATAAGTGTCAATGTTATACTTAACAATTGAGTCTTCGGCTGCAACATAAGCAAAGTTTCCTTCAATTATCAAATCCTGAATTGACTCGCGCTGTATATCTCCGAAAGTTGCGGTAGTTTGATCTTCAGGATTGTAGGTTGCAATTGTGACATGGTCGGTTGGATCACCGTAAATCCCTCCGTTACCAATTATCACCTGGTTTGAGTAAAACTGTCCGAATGTGATGGACTTCAGCATTAATGCAAATCCTAATGCAATAAAAAAGTAATGTTTTCTCATTTTAAAAGTTTTAAGGTTAAAAAATTAGAGTTTTTAAGGTTTAACCCTTCACAAACTCCTGTTAATAAATCCTCAAAAATTTCACGGAAAAAGGCGATGTAAATAAAAATGACGTATCATTTACATTCGTAGCTTTTTATCCCGAAAGCTTTGAATAATCATGCATTACCGGCAGGTCTTCTGACTTACGCCCCTTTTGAAAGCCTTCCCGCCCTTTACGTGGACAGTGACTATAAAGAATTTCAAAAAGTTATACCGAAGGAAATCAGGTTTGCAAAAATCTAAATCTGATTCCTTCGAGTATTAACTACTTCTAAACAGCTTTGCTTTGCCTGCCCGATGCAGGCGGGCAAACCTGTTAAGAATTAGTATAACAGCGATCACAGCAGCGGGTACTGTTGCCGAATTCCCACAAACACTAATATTTTAGCTTGTGAGGCACGGCATTCCCTATTATGTTATGATCTTTTTCAAGAACAATATACACCGTTAATGCGAATGCAAAAATACATTTCTTTGCTTTGTGAAATAAAAAGGACAGGAAAATATTTAAATAATTATTAACAGTTTATAATTTGATAATACGTTTAGCTGAAATATATCTACTATTTGTTGATACAGAAATAATATAAATCCCCTGACTTACTATACTTCCATCACTATCATCACCATCCCAAATAAATGTATTAAGTCCTCTTTTCATATTTCCTTTATAAATCTGATTAACTAATATACCTGATAAACTGTAAACATTGACCGAAACAAATGACTCATCTGGCATGTTTATCTGAATATTTGTTTTAGAAATAAATGGGTTTGGGTAGTTAGTAATGAATTCTATATTAGTTTCTATTGTATTATTGCCGATAGATGCAAAACCATTTTCATTATATGCTGAAATTCCATTGAATCTTGTTCCGCACCATATTGTATTATTAGTATCAATTGCTACTGTGTTGACCCACTTTCCTGACAATCCTGAATTATCCGTGGTATAAACAAAGTAGTCGTTTTCGCTATTATATTTCGCCAAACCTTCAATTGCAACAAACCACTTTGTGTTATTTTCGTCAACTTGAATATCTTGTATTAAAAAAGAAGGTAATTCCGGTTGATATGACCAAGTTGTTCCATCAAAACTATATATTCCCCATTGGGATGTGCCAAGCCATATCCTGTTGTCATAATCAACTGCCAATGAATAAGGAAAAGCCCATATCGGTAATCCGTTTTCTTCGTTTTGAATTACCCATTCATTACCGTCAAAACTTACCACCCGCCTAATGTTTTGACCTGATATTAGCCAGATAATGTTGTCATTATCAATAACAATTCCCTTGATCTGATTATATGGTAAGCCGGAATTTGCCGTATCATAAACAATCCATTCATTATAATCAAAAATTGCAAGTCCATTATTTGTGCCGACATATAATACTCCATTTTTATCAATAGTACTGCAATATACTGTGTCGTTTGGCAAGCCGGAATTTATTGAGTTGAAAATTGTCCACTCATCATTGTTAATTACTACCAACCCACCCCCGTTTGTGTTAACATATACGACGTTATTCGAATCAACTTCAATCGATTTTATTGAATTTACAGGCAATTGTGAGTTATCTGAATTGTATAACACCCATTCATTGTCATTAAACTTCGAAAGGCCACTGGACGTTGCTACCCATTTTATATTATTATCTCCTATTGCAATTGATGTTACTTCTTCCTCTGGTAATCCACATCCTAATTCATAATTAATCCATTCACTATTATCAAATCTAACTACACCTTTAGCTGTCCCGAACCATTTATTATTTTGATTAACGGTTATTTGGTAAACTGAGTTACTTGGAAGTCCCGAATTGTTTATTGTATAAATATCCCAAATACTATCATTTTGCAGGGTTACCAAAGAGCTATAACTATATCCTCCAGAATTAAAAGTATGACATCCTATCCATAAAGTATTATCATCATCTTTATTAATGGAGCGTATGACAGGATATGGAAGTTCTGAGTTTGCCGTATCGAAAACTGTCCAGCTTAAACCATCAAAGCGGGCAAGTCCGTCAGAAGTTCCCACCCATTTATTATTATCTGCATCAATGAAAAGAGAATACACATGATCATCTGGCATCCCAGAGTTAGCTGTATTGTAAACCGTCCAGTCTGAACCGTCAAATTTAACTAATCCTTCATAATAACAACCAATCCATACAGTGTCAAAATTGTCAATATAAATACAGTTATAACTTGTTCCGGGCAAACCGGAATTTTGTGAGTTATAAAATATCCACTCATATCCGTCATAGCAAATAATCCCGGCTCCGTATTGGACACCAAGGTTATAAACAACCATCCAGATTCGCCCGGACGAATCTATTGCTAAATCTTTGATTCCCATTGAATGTAATCCCAAATAGGCCGTATCGTAGATTGTCCACGAAGTATCATCAAATTTCAATAGACCATCCGACCAGGTTCCAACCCACTTATTATTGTTTTCATCAACAACCAATGAGCGAATTAAATTAGAAGTAAGTGGCGAATTTGCAGTATTAAATGTTTCCACCTCACCTGTTACAGTATTAAGTTTAAATAACCCGTTAAAAGTTCCAACCCAAAGAGTTTCTTCACCTTCAAATGCCTGACACAAAACATTGTCTCCTGCACTGTATTGCTGCCAATTTGGATATTGAGCAAAAATAAAATTATAAAATGCCAGGATTGCAAGAGAAGTAATTATTTTTTTCATCACTTCATTTTTTTGATTATGAAGAAACAAAGGTAATAACTATAAGCAAAAGAGCCAAATTAAAATTTTACCTTCAAAACCTGACTACTACATTGCAAAGTAACTTTGATAAAATAGATGCTATCAGAAAAATGTTACAAAAATAAGGCTTACACTTAATACACTCAAAACCAATGTTGTCATTATTGCAACTGAAACCAGGTCAGGTCTGCAATTATATTGCTTTGCAAAAATAGCGGTAAGCAGAGCGGATGGCAAAGCAGTCTCTATTAGAACAATTTCGCGCATCATATCCGTAAAATGACCATTATTTGTTAACCAGACTGACAGGAGTGGCTTGATAATCAGCTTTAAAATGACAGCAATGGTTAGAAACAGATAAATATGACTGACCCTTTTAAATTTCAAAATGAGGCCGATGGTGAAAGTTACCATAACCGTGTTAGCATGCCCTACAATTTTAAAAAAGCGGATAAAAGTGCCAAATGCTTCACTATTGTGATTTAACGGGACAAATGAAAAACCTATTCCTGCAATCAGTGCAAAAAAGATTGGTGAAACAAAAAATTTCTTTGCAGACGCAATTATTGACTTTCCTTTAACTTTTGAATCACCGTAATACATTGCAATAAAAGGCCCGAGAATAAATAGCAGAAGTCCGACTCCAAATTCACTTGTGATTACTGTTTCTTCCATTGCCAGTGCATTACCCGGGAATACCTGACGGATTATGGGATAACCCAGCATAGAAGTCATACCGAATGCTGAGACT
>JAOZOC010000800.1 GCA_029933495.1 Bacteroidales bacterium | reverse complement strand
TACCCGAAATAGTTAGCTTAACCATATAATGTCCGGTATCCTGATAAACAATATAAGGTGGATTTTCTCCGTTAAAAGTTGCGGGAATTCCACCTTCAAATTCCCAGGTCCAGGATGTGGCAGGTGCCGACAGATTCTGAAACAATATGCTGTCACCGGCTGAAACAATCGTTGTGTCGGCAATAAAATCGGAGTGTGGAGGTGTAAACTCATTCAGGTCAATTACCCATATCTGATTTTCAACAAAAAACTGATCACCCATAACTGCCGTTCCAATAAAATCATCTTTTTGGCAAATTAGTTTCAGGTTACCATATTTATTGCAATACAACGAAGGATAAATATACTCACCCGTATCTGTTTCAGAATTGTATGTCAGGTCGTAAAAATCGCCCCAGGTATTTCCGTTATCAAAGGAACTTCGTAACCATAAATGCCTGAAATTACAATTCCCATTATCATAAGTCTCAGTTAATGAGCTGTAAACAAGGAATATATTATGTTCTTCGTTTATAGCAATATAGGGCATTGTAGATATTCCATCCGTCTCATATTTGCAAACTGATTGCAAGAGATCAAGCTGTCCATTACCATTGATATCCTGTGACCAGCCGATAAGATTTCCTGTTAATTTAAGTGAATCAGGGTTTAATGCATTTATACTGTTTGAAAATGTTGGCATTGTTTCATTCCAGTAACCTATTCCGTCGGCAAACAGAAAGTCACCGCAAAGGCTGCCGGGTGTATGCTGCCATTCATCAATCCCAAAGGCTATATGTGCTATTCCTGATTTGTCGAGTAAAACTGACATTGCTCCGTCATTACAATAAAAAGTATCAGTATAAGTAACATTATAATCGAAAAAGGGATAAGGATGCTCCCAAACAACGGTTTTTTGCCAGCTATCCCCTCCGTCGGTTGATTTCATTAGTGCAAGGTCTATCGTTTTTGCCCCGACAACAAAAGCAAGTGTGTCACCCATAGATTGTGCCCAGTCATATTGATCCTGCATTATTGAAGAGTAATGTGATGCATCAAGTTCGGGTAAAAGGTAATCTTTTATCTCCCAGGTTTCGCCCCCGTCAGAAGAGCGATAATAGAGTAATGCTCGACTTTGCCCCAGATAATAATAATATGTAAGCGCCAGAATATCAATTATACTATTGTGTTCTCCTGATGTAACCATCTTAGACCACAGAATATAATTGCTTTCTTCAGGCCCATTAAGAAGATGCTCCTCCCAGTTTCCGGCACCCTTATTTGTTCTTGTTGAAATACATAATCCTTTTAATGTATC
>JAOZOC010000799.1 GCA_029933495.1 Bacteroidales bacterium | reverse complement strand
ACAGATGGTCTCACAAGACAGTGAAGGACTGAACATTAATGGTCTTTAATAGACACAGGAGTTGTATCTATGCTACGGATAGTATTCCAGTAGGGCAGCAGCCTGTGATTAAGCGAGACAGCTACAGCAAACTAACAGAGTATTATGATTAAACAATTAACAAGTAAAAGAAATCTAAACGACGCCTATTTGCAGGTCTATCGCAATAAGGGAGCGGCAGGAGTTGACAGAGTTCAGATAACAGAACTTCAAACACTACTACAAGCTCACGGAAAACGCTATATTAAGCAGATAGAAAACGGAAATTATCAGCCCAGCCCGATATTGGGAGTAGAAATACCAAAGTCAAACGGTAAAACGAGATTACTCGGGATATCCACCGTAGTTGACAGAGTATTTCAACAAGCACTACATCAGGTATTGCAACCGGTATTTGAGCCGGATTTCCAAAAGCACAGTTACGGATTTCGCCCAAACCGTAATGCACATCAGGCAATTACACAAAGTCTTGAAAATATTAATTCAGGGTATCAATACATAGTAGATATTGACCTCAAATCCTTTTTCGATGAGGTAGAACACTATGTACTGCTCGAACTAATATACAGGAAAGTGAAATGTGAAAAGACGATGAAGCTTTTACGGTCGTTTCTGCGAGTACCGATACAAATCAATGGCAAACTGCAAAAGCGAACCAAAGGAGTACCGCAAGGTTCGCCTTTAAGTCCTCTGCTATCAAATATCCTGCTCAATGAGTTGGATAAAGAACTTGAAAGACGAGGACACCGCTATGTAAGATATGCCGATGATTTCAGTATCTACGTAAGAAGTAAAAAGGCTGCAAAGCGAGTAGGAAATAGTATCTACAAATTTTTGCGAGACAAGCTACATCTTCCGATAAACAGAGAAAAGAGTGGAATACGCCGACCCCTTACCTTTAATACATTAGGCTTTGGCTTCGTACCAACCTATAAGAAAGGCGAAAAAGGGAAATATCAACTTGTGGTAAAAGAATCAAAATGGAAAGAGTTGAAAGCAAAGCTTAAACGACTTTCAAAGAAGACGATACCGGCAAGTTTTGATGAACGTATAACCGATATAAATCTGTTATTAAGAGGATGGGTTAATTACTTCAAAATAGCCTCCATACAACAAAAGCTGAAAAAGTTGGATGAGTGGTTAAGAAACCGGTTGAGATATTGTATATGGCATCACTGGAAAAAGCCTGAACGGAAAAGGAAAAACCTGACACGTTTGGGAATAGAACCAGACCAGGCTTATGCCTGGAGCAGAACCAGA
>JAOZOC010000276.1 GCA_029933495.1 Bacteroidales bacterium | reverse complement strand
TTGGGATAATCTGAAATTTATTCAAAACCAGTTTAATGAAAAAGATAAAGAGTTTAAACAAATAAAAGATGCACTGGAAAGCGAAAAGCTGGTTATTACTCCACTTGCTTACATCCGGGGAAGGAGCATTTCGAATATCTGTTTTATTGTGGATGAGGCGCAAAATCTGACACCACATGAAGTTAAAACAATCATTACGAGAGCAGGAGAGGGTACAAAGATAATTTTTACCGGAGACGTTTATCAAATTGATACACCCTATCTCGATTCTCAGAGTAATGGATTGTCATATCTTATTGATAAGATTAAGCATCATAGTATCTATGCTCACATACGTCTTGAAAAGGGAGAGAGATCGGAGCTGGCAAATCTCGCTAATGAGCTTCTTTGATATTTACTTCTATAATTATATTTTTCAATTGTCCGTTTCCGAACATTTTGTACATTTGTTGCCTTTAAGAACCCACAAATAAAGTTTATGGATAAGATTAATGCAAAGATATTGATCGTTGACGATGACCAGGATGTGTTGCTTGCAGCGAGATTATTTTTAAAACAGCATTTTACCATTGTTCACACCGAAAAAGATCCGGAAAATATTCCCGGTGTACTTGCCACTGAGAATTATGATGTAATCCTACTTGATATGAATTTTTCAAAAGATTCTACAAGTGGAAAAGAAGGTTTTCATTGGCTTAATGTCATACTTGAAATTGATCCGGCTGCCGTGGTTATTTTTATTACAGGGTATGGCGATATCGAACTTGCTGTTCAGGGAATAAAAGAGGGAGCAACAAATTTTCTTTTAAAACCCTGGGAAAATAAGAAGTTACTTGCTACCATTACAGCAAATCTGAAGGTCAGGGAATCGAAAAAGGAGTTGGAAGATTTACGGATAAAACATAAAGTTCTGATTGCCGATCAGGATAATTCGTACAGTCAGATGATAGGGGAATCGCATGCAATACACCAGGTGCTGAAGGCTGCAACTAAGGTAGCAAAAACAGATGCAAATGTGCTTATACTTGGCGAAAACGGAACAGGAAAGGAGTTGGTTGCAAGAGCTATTCACAAAGCATCAAGAAGAAAAGATGAGGTTTTTATCAGTGTTGACCTTGGGGCTATCAGTGAAACCCTGTTTGAGAGTGAATTGTTCGGATTTAAGAAAGGTGCTTTTACAGATGCACGTGAGGACAGAGCTGGGAGATTTGAAGCTGCAAATAAAGGAACAATTTTTCTTGATGAGATAGGAAATCTTTCATTATCATTACAATCGAAATTACTAAGTGTTCTTCAGAACCGAAAGGTTATCAGACTTGGAAGTAATAAGGAAATATCAATTGATGTCAGGCTGATATGTGCAACCAATATGCCTCTTTATCAGATGGTGAATGAGGGCAAATTCAGGCAGGATCTGTTATATAGGATTAACACTGTTGAGACAAAAGTGCCATCATTGAGAGAAAGGTTGGAAGACATTCCCTTACTGATTGAGCATTTTCTTAATATATACTGTAAAAAATATAATGCACCACGAAAACGGGTTAGTCAATCAACAATAAAGAGACTTGAAAAGCATAACTGGCCAGGCAATATCCGTGAACTTCAGCATTCTGTTGAGAGAGCTGTTATTATGAGCGAATCAAATATTCTGGAGCCAAACGATTTTTTCCTGTCACAGATGGATGAAGCTAATGATATCAGTATAACACCTGTTTCGATGAATCTTGAAGAGACTGAAAAGATGCTTATCAGAAAAGTTATTGATAAACATGGAGGAAACATCAGTAAAGCTGCCAAGGAGCTGGGGCTTACCCGTGCCTCCCTGTATCGCAGAATAGAAAAGTATGATTTATAAAAGGTTTTACCTGGTTGTAATTTTCAGGGTACTACTTATTGTTCTCAGTACCATAGCACTTGCTTACCTCTCAGTTGTGGTGAAGCATCACATTAGTAGTGTAATACTTATTATTTTGATTGCATTGCAAACATGGTCTCTGATAGTTTATTTGAACCAAACAAATAAGAAACTGGCAACTTTCTTCGACAGTATCCGCCATTCGGATTTTTCTACTTCATTTTCCGACAAATCGCTTGGTAAGAGTTTTGAAAAACTAAACACATCTTTCAATGTGGTTATAAATGAGTTTAAGAAAAACAGGGCAGAAAAGGAGGAAAACTACTACTATTTGCAAACCGTTGTTCAGCATATTACCATTGGAATAATTTGTTTTAACAGAGATGGTGTTGTTGATATGGTTAATCTTGCAGCAAGACATACCTTAAAAATGACCAACATTCGAAATATTAATGAATTGTCGCTGGTTAATGATGATTTACCGGAAACTCTATTGAAACTAAAATCGGGGGATAAGGTTCTTGTTAAAATAATTATTGATGATGAGCTTAAGCAACTCTCATTTTATACAACCGAGTTCAGAATGAGGGGTGAAGATTATACTCTTGTAGCTTTTCAGGATA
Organism: Bacteroidales bacterium; assembly: GCA_029933495.1. GTDB lineage: Bacteria > Bacteroidota > Bacteroidia > Bacteroidales > JAADJA01 > JAADJA01. The sequence continues at coordinate 2,629 of JAOZOC010000276.1, read as the reverse complement.
TCCATGCCGAATTGGAAGAAAAGGAGATTGAATCCTGGCAAAAACTTATCAGAGTATTGACCCATGAAATAATGAATTCCATAACTCCGATTTCATCGCTTGCCTCAACTGTCAATACAATGCTAATTGACAATAAAGGTGAAAAACCATTAATCAGAGAACTTGACGAAAGCGATGTTGAGAGTATTAAACAGGCACTCGACACAGTTCAAAACAGAAGTCAGGGTCTTTTAAATTTTGTAGATATTTACCGGAATTTGACCAGGATACCAAAGCCGAACTTCAGATATTTCCCTGTCAGTGAATGCTTCGACAGGATTGAGCAGTTGTTGAAACCGAAAATAGAGAGTCATAATATTGTTTGTTCGCGAAAGGTCTTTCCTCAGGATTTAATGTTGACTGCCGATCCTGACCTCATTGATCAGGTTATTATAAATTTGGTTCTTAACTCGATTGATGCTGTAAAAGATACTGTAAATTCAAAAATATCACTTGTAGCATATTCAAATCAGAATAATAAAATTACTATTGAGGTTCAGGATAATGGGACTGGAATAAAGCAGGATATTATAGATAAAATATTTTTTCCTTTTTTTACATCTAAAGAGAATGGTTCGGGTATAGGGCTTAGCTTGTCGCGGCAGATAATGCATCTGCACAAGGGTTCTGTCTGGGTGAAATCGAAACCAGGAGAAGGGTCGGTGTTTACTTTGACGTTTTGATAAAATAAGTTTATGCATGATCAAGCAGTGGCGTAGAGAACCAGAGAAAAAGTATTAAGGGTACGAGATTGCATAGCGAAAAGGGGGATTGCTTACGCAACAATGTAAGGAAGAAGGTATAAAAACGACATAACTGTGCAACTCTAAGAGGGAATAATGATTTTTTAAGAAATATGGAAATGAGCAAAGACGCAAAAACAAAATTTGAGATACATCCGTTGTTAAAGCAGAGATGGAGCCCACGGGCATTTAGTGATAAAACCGTGAAGAAGGTGCAACTGCAGAGACTTTTTGAAGCAGCTCGCTGGTCGCCATCAGGAATGAATGAGCAGCCATGGCGTTTTATTGTCGGCTTTAAGGGTGATGACACATATCACAATATATTTGAATCGCTGGTTGAGTTTAACAGGCTTTGGGCACGGTTTGCTCCTGTGTTGGTTGTCAGCCTTGGCAAAAAGGTTTATACTAACAAGCAAGAGATCAACCCAAGCTATAATTACGATGTGGGCCAGGCAGTGGCTCATCTCTCATTTCAGGCAATGCACGAGGGGCTTTATGTTCACCAGATGGGAGGTTTCGACCCTGCACAAATAGTTGCAAGATTCTCGGTTCCGGCAAAATACAAACCTGAAACGATTTTTGCAATTGGTCATATTGGCGAGGCTTATATGCTTCATCCCAATCTGAAACCGATGGAGGAAGCCGAACGGGAACGAAAAGGGTTTGATGAGCTTGTTTTTACCGGGAAATTCGGTAAGCCACTGGAAATATTTTAGTAGTTTTGCACGGTTGAGTCCTGGTGAATAAGCCACAGATTCACAGATTGCTAAGAGATAAAAGGTTATCAGCCCTATCCGCATGTCGCAGAAGCTTTAGCGAAGGAGCACGGGGCGAAATGTCTTTAGCCACGGGTTTTAACCCGTGGGATAAATTAACAATAAATTACAAAATTTCAAGCAAATGAAATTGCTAATTAGAATATCAGTATTATTTATTTTTACAGGATTGGTTCTTGTATCCTGTACTGATAGTGGAAACAGGAAATCTTCAGGCAAAAAGAGCAAAAAAAACAATGTTCAGATTAATGTCCCCGATTTCAATGCCGATTCGGCTTATGAATATGTCAAAACGCAGGTTGATTTCGGGCCGCGTGTTCCAAATACTCAGGCTCATAATGTTTGTGCTAACTACTTGCTCAGTAAGCTGAAAGAATATGCCGATACCGCATTCTTTCAGTCATTTAAGACAAGGGCTTTTGACGGAACTACGTTAAGTGGTAAGAATATCATTGCATCTTTTAAACCGCAAGTACAAAACAGGATTTTTCTTTCGGCTCACTGGGATTCAAGACCCTGGTCGGATAAAGACCCCGACCCTTCAAAACATAATATTCCTGTTGATGCTGCTAACGATGGTGCGAGTGGGGTAGGTGTCATACTTGAAATAGCAAGGCAAATGAGTATTTCAAAACCCGGAATTGGAGTTGATGTGATATTCTTTGATCTTGAGGATTATGGAAATTATTCCGACAACGATTCCTGGGCACTCGGTGCTCAGTACTGGTCGAAAAACCTGCACGACCCCGATTACAGGGCAAAATACGGGATTTTACTTGATATGGTGGGTGCCAAAGGTGCAAAATTTTATATGGAAGGCTATTCGATGATGTATGCAGCCGATATTGTGAAAAAAGTCTGGACGGCAGCCGGACGTGTAGGCTATGGGACATTCTTCATTTTTGAAAAGGTGGGGTATATTGATGATGACCACCTGTCGGTCAATGAAAATGCAGGAATTCCAACAATTGACATAATTCATCTTGACAATAACTCTTCAAACGGAAGTTTCTTTGAATACTGGCACACAACAAAAGATAATATGGATGCCATTGATAAAGAGGTGCTGAA
>JAOZOC010000275.1 GCA_029933495.1 Bacteroidales bacterium | reverse complement strand
CCCACATTAAAAATAATACTTTTTTCATAGTTTTTCGTTTTGTGATGAATAAAAACTCATAAATAGATATTTGCAAAACTAAAAAATAAAGCGCTCCAAAAAGTTTTTGAAGCGCTTTAAATATATCAGTTACAATTATTTTATTGTGGAACCTGGCTTAATTTGCCTTTATTAGGCACCCACATATCATTTTTATCCCGGTTATTGGATTGTCCGTCCATATTAACATCGGAAGAGAGATAACCCGAAGTTCCAACTTCACTCATCCAGTTTATATCCTTATCGGTATCATTGACATCGAAGTCTCCGTTTGAATTACCCGAGAACATTCCCCATACACCTGAACCAAGGTCTTTGTGTCCGTTGGCACCTCCACGGGCCTGATTTTCTCCTGTTGAGAAATTGTATGTGTAAACATCACCTGATTGAGCAGCAGCATTGCCTGAAATAACAGGAATGTGGTTTCTTGAAAAAATAACAACAAAGAGATTGTCATTGACCGAGGCTCCTTCAAATATTATTATAGTGTTTCCGGTTAAGTCCACAATTTTCCCGTCGTTCCTCAGGAAGGCGGCCTGCATACCAATGCTTGTTCCCGGGGTTGCAACATCAACAGTTGCAGCATCACGAATGCACCCAGTCAACAATATTTCCGTTAGGAATAGATACTACACTCTCTGTCCCCAAATAAAACCAGGGAAATCCTGAAAATGGCTGAGACAGCGGTAAAACCGAATTTATCGCAGTGTTCATATCTGTTCCGTTGTATGGCCCCTCAAGGAAAACAGTAATATCAAGATTTAAGTCTCTGACCACTTTGACAGAGTAGTCTTCAACTTCTCCATAAGTTGTTGTTCCGCAAGAACTGCCACAATCTGAGCCACTATATTTTATTCTTACTCTCATTCTGGTTATACCACTGGTAGCATTTGCAGGGATAGAAATTGAGTATGTTCCCTGCCCACTATTTCCTGATTCACATACAGGATTTTCATTTGCATCATCAAAATCTCCATCCTGATTCCAGTCAATCCATACACCTAGATCATCAGCCGACCAAACTGATCCGTTAGTAACAGTAATATTATAGGAGTTTCCTGGTAAAACATCAGTGGAAATTGAAGTATAGTCAGCATAATAATCCTGGCCGGAAGATTTATCAATAGTACCAAATTCAACTCTGGAAATATATTCGTCGGTATAGCCTCCAGATGCGTCGCAATATGAAAAAGGAATTACATTAATGTAGTCTGTTTTTGTTTTTGCATCCGTTGACGAACCATCTCCAACAGTTAAGGAAACATCATATGTACCAATAGCATTATATGTAATTGCCGGTGGGTTTTGTCCGTTATAACTCGAAGGAGTTCCACCAAGGAAACTCCAGTTCCAGGAAGTAATTGCATTAGAACCAAAGGAAGCATCTGTAAAAGTTACCGTGTTTCCAAAAATAACAGAAGTTGGTGTACCCAAAAAATTTGCAGTTAAAACAGGTACATCTATTGTAAATGAAAAAATCCTTGTCTTTTTACCACTATAATAGTATTCATTTGTGTACCAAAAAGTAGTTCCGTCATTTGGATCAATCGTCATTAATGAATAATCACCCCATCTGTGAGAAGAAGTCTGAGATTGGGTTGAAGAAACCATATCACCACTTTCGGCAACATTAAGTAATCCTGTGGGTGCTCCTGCTGATTGACCACAATAGCGAATATTAGGGCTCATTGATGAACTTGAAATATTATAACCTAAAGCAATATCATGGTTATCGTTAATTGCTATACTCCCATTAAAACGACTATGAGAATCCGGTGCATAAGTACTCTCTTGTTTAACAGACCAGGTAGGATCTGTTTGAGAGGTTTTCTCCAGTTCATACCATCTTTGACCGGCATGATTTGTCCCGTCAACATCCACAGTGTGTACACATACAATAGTCTGGGAGGTTCCCCAATTTTTATATTGCCCCCGGGTCATTAGTGTATAATTTTGGGCAGACACTTTCTGTGAGGTTCCCTGTTGGACAATATCACCGACACCCCAGGCATTAAACTGTGAATCGAACGAAGAAACAGGTATTTGCTGAGTCATTGTAAAAGTTGAATTTATTGGTGTAACCCAGTCAGCTGCACATTCATAAATGCGAAGTTCATCATTCCCTCCCCAGGCGTTATCATTAATAGTAATGAATTGTCCAGGTGAACTAGCTGGTGGTGTTGCACCGTCTGCATCAAGTGGCATAATACAATGAAAACCATTATTGGGTCTGTTTGGATTATGAAACTGTATCTGTTTAGGACTTGCACCTCCTGCTATCATAACATTTCTTTCAAAAACATAAACATCGTCTCCTGATGAAGAAGTAGAACCAAGATTAGTACCCATATAGTAACCATCATGCCAGATACCCATTTTTTCATAGTCAGGTATCCCATTCATTATAAATGACCAGCGCCACCAGGCTCCTGTTGGGTCATTCGTTTGAGAAACAGCAACTAACATATAATCATTTGTTATTGCGGCAAAGATATGTAATTATTTAAATATAAAAAAAGCCCGATGAGAAATTCATCGGGCTTTTTAGTAATTTAGATACTAGCATCAAGCAAAAATACTATCTGATAAATACTTTTTGGGTAATCAGTTGGTTACCCGATTGAAGTTTTACAAGATAATAACCTGAACCTTCTGTGACTTTAATATTCATCATCGTTCCGGCTGTTGCCTTTGTTTTTGCAATCTCCTGACCCATCATATTGATAATTGTTACATCACCTGTCATATCCGCAGGTTTACTGATGTAAACAATATCTTCATAAGAGTATATTGAAACAGAAGAATTTACATTAGCCTCAACTCCTGTTGTACCAGCTTTGAAATGGATGTTGAAACGATGTGGATCATCATTAATCTCAGCATTAAAACTGTAAGTATCATTTTCGTTTAATTCGATAAAACTGTTTTCCTGAATATCCTCGAGAATGATATTGGAATCAAAACCTTCCATATTTTCAACATTTATCGAATAAATACCGGAAGCTCCAACTTCAACACCGACCGGAATTGTTCTTTCTTCATCCAAAGTAGTAAAGATATCAACTGACAAATTACGGGCAGGTGATATAACATACATTTGAGGAGCTTGATCAAAACCGAGAAGATCAATTGCATCAAAATCAATATCAAAATCATTTGTAGCACCATCTGACGCACCAATTATAATTTTATCAGAGTAACCGTTACCGATTGTTTTTAGTGTTATAAGACTATTATATCCGTATGCATCTTTATAAAAACCCTGTGAGCTATGAATCCTTTCACTTTGTGGTAATGTCAATTGAGCAGCAGTACCGGTAGCCTGAATGAAGAATCCCTGCGTCGGAGGAATATTTCCGCTTGTTGCAGTACCATTGTTTGTACTGCTGTTCCAGTTAACATATTGAGTACCGTCATAGAAATAAGCAATAGGTCCAATGTTAGTTGTTGTCCAGTTACTGTTCCAGTCAAGATAACTTGGATACGGATTACCAATAAAATTAAATCCCGGATTTGGTGATGCTGCAGAATAGTCAGGAAAAACAGCAATGTCTCCATTATTGAGATATCCCTGAAACTCAACGGTTGTTGTACCTGTCAAAGCATCTGAAGCCCAGGCACCATAGCCCTGTCCAACATTCATTGGCTGAGTTATTGGTAAAACAAGATAATTCCAGGCTGCTGTTGCCTCATCATACTCTTTCAGATAAATATCAAAATATCCTGAAATATCCGCATTACTAACAGGAGACGAAACATAATGCCATCTTTCGGATGTAAGGTACTGTTCAACAGTGGCTTCCACACCATTAGTATTATGTATCAACGAAGCCATACCTGTTACGTCAGCAGAAAGAATAAGACCTCCTGTTCCGGCCAGATTAGAAAGATCCCCGTCCATTGTTAGGTGCCGGCCTGCATTTACTGTTAAAGAGCCTGAGTTATAAATAATTAAGCCTAATAATGTTTGATTCTGATTAAGATTAACATTGTCATTTACCGAAACCCTTGCCCAGTCATTAACCGGAGCCATCTGACCAACATCCCAGGTTGCATCTGTATCCCAGTTACCAGCTTGAACTGAATTGTAAGGTATTGGAGCTGTGGAAGCAATCCAATCGGCATTATTCATATTATTTCGTGTTCCACTATTTCCGTATGATGAATTATCCGGGACATTATTCCCTGCACTTTGATTGAATTTAAAGTAAGCTACAAGATTTCCTTCGGATGTTGGAAATGGTAATTCACGATGCATATCATTGCGGATATCGTCAATTGTTCTGGCTTCGTTCCAGATACGGACTTCATCTATCTTACCCTCAAAATAAAATCCTGTGGGAGCATTGTTTTGATTATGGAATTTTGTACCGCCACTTCTTCCGACACAAATATCACCTGCATGTCCATATACTTCGGAGGCATCTCCTGAGCCGAATTCTACTCCATCAAGAAAACCCTTAAGTTTATCCGGGTCAACAGTTCCTGTCCCATTTTCAAGCCTTAATGTAACATGATGCCATCTTTGTGAAGAAATATTACTCGTATATAAATAAGTTCCGGTCCAGTGAGTTTCTGAGCTTGGAAGGTTCCAGCCGCCGACATAAAGTCTTCCACCATCAATATAGATGTTCAATCCTCTTGTTCCACCACCTTCTTCAAAAATAACCTGCTTTGTAGTTTTATTAACATCTTCAGCATAGAACCAGGCCTCAATTGTTCTGTCGGTATAAGGACCTCCGGTATTTATATCATTTGTGTTTGCAATGCTGACATAATCATCAACCCCGTCAAAATCAAGAGCATTTTGCGCGCCTGATGTAACAGAAATTGTCAAATCTCCATTTCCTGAATCAACATCATATCCACCAACCTGAACATAATATGTAGCCCCAATAGTTACATCAATTTCCAGACTTGCATTTGTTCCGGCACAAGCCGGGCCATCATCATCATTACAGTCAAGGACATTACCTCCGCAAGCATCCCAAACGGCAACTCTTGTATCAAAGGTGCTACCACAAAGGTCAATTGTTGCCGTTCCCGAAACAGTTGGTGTATAAGCAAACCAAATGT
>JAOZOC010000798.1 GCA_029933495.1 Bacteroidales bacterium | reverse complement strand
TTACCAAATCATTAGATAAGCCTTAATCAACACTGAGATAAGGCATTTACAGTCAGAAGCTAGATAAAAGCAATAAATATCTGAAGATTACAAACTAAATCTGGTTCAAAAAGGCCACAAGATTATCCTCTCTTGTCAAACCTAATTTTTTTCTTAGCCGGTGGCGGGCAGTCTTCAGAGTTTCGGGTGTTTGATATGTAATTGCGGAGATTTCTTTTGTTGTCATATTTAGTTTCAGGAATGCTGACAGTTTCAAATCATTCGGGGTCAGATCAGGAAATCTTCTAGTCAGTCTTTCGTAAAAATCACCATATACATCTTTAAATCTTTTTTCAAATTCACTCCATACTTCCCCCGATGTATTACGATCAAGTTCCTTAATCACACTAACAATGTCGTATGAATTATATGAGCCTTCTTTACAATCAACATTTTTCAATCTTCCTGAAATATCAGCAATAAACTCATTTTTTTTGAGCAGATACATCACATTTGTTGCCAGTTCCTTATTCTTTAACTCAAGTTCTTTGCTCAGATTATCCTTTTCCAATCTCAAATTCTGCTCCATCAAAATAGTTTGCTTATGTTTATTCCTGTGACGGATGAATAATAAAACAAAAATCAATAATGCCGTTAATGCTGCACCCGCGATGGAAAGATAGATAAGCCCTTTGATTTTTTGCGCCGCTTCCATCCTCTCTTTTTCAAGTTGCAACTGTCTTCTTTCTTTTTGCAATTTAAAGTCCATTTCAAGTTCAGCTATCCTCTTGCTATTCTCCATATTTTTAGCACTGTCACTATACTTTTGAAATGATTTAAAATATATCAGAGCGCTATCAATGCGCCCTGTCTTTTCATAAACTTTGCTTAAACCTTTACTAGTACCGGCAATATATGTAATAAAGGATGACTTTTCGGAGATATATTTTGCTTTATGATAACTTTTTAAGGCTTTTTCATTCTCATTCAGTTTGAAATAGATATCACCAAGAAAAAGCAGTGCTCCTGCGCGATTATAAGCATTTGAGCCAAAAAATGATTTGTCAAGCTGTTCTATCTCCCCAAGCTCAATTCTTATAAACTCCAGTGCTTTCCTGTAATTTCCCTCATCATACTCTATTTCAGCTAATTTACTGTAATAATTGACCAATCCGTAATGATTGTTCAATATTTCATTTATATCCTTCGATTTATTCAGATAATACCAGGCACTGTCAACCATTCCCAAATTATAGTAATCATTTCCGATGTTAAGGAGAGTATTTGCATAAAAACTCTCTTCATTCATCTCTTTAAAGATTCCGGCAG
>JAOZOC010000274.1 GCA_029933495.1 Bacteroidales bacterium | reverse complement strand
AAATCTATTTTTAAACTCTACGGCTACCTCCCCATTGAGACTCCTGCAATGGAAAACCTTTCCACACTTCTTGGGAAATATGGTGATGAAGGTGACAAACTTCTTTTTAAAACCCTCAATTCGGGTGATTTTCTAAAAAAAGTTCCGGTTGACAAATTGGAAAGTCCGGAAGCAAATGAAATAGTGAGATATATAACTGAAAAAGGATTACGCTATGACCTTACAGTTCCATTTGCACGTTATGTTGTACAGCACCGCAACGACATAACATTTCCTTTCAAGCGATTTCAGATTCAGCCGGTTTGGAGAGCTGACAGACCTCAGAAAGGACGCTATCGCGAATTTTTTCAGTGCGATGTGGATGTGATAGGAAGCCGCTCGTTGCTGAATGAGGTTGAACTTGTTCAGATAATCAATGATATTTTCGTAAAGTTGAATATAGACACTACCATCAGTCTGAACAACAGAAAAATACTTTACGGAATTGCGGAATATATTGGTGAGACTGAAAAATTTACTGCTATAACCGTTGCCATTGATAAGCTTGACAAAATTGGGATTGAAAAGGTTAAGGAAGAGCTTCGCTTGTCTGATATTTCAGATAAAGGGATAGAGCAAATTGGTGATATTCTCACTTTTGAAGGCACAACAGATCAAAAACTGGCCTTTCTTGAAAAATTGCTTGAATCAACTGAGACAGGTAAAAAAGGAATAGAGGAGATGACAACTGTTTTCGAATATCTAAAAAACATTAGGCTGGTATCGAAGGTTGAGCTTGACCTTACGCTTGCCCGCGGGTTGAACTACTACACTGGAGCTATTATTGAAGTAAAAGCAAATGATGTACAAATGGGCAGCATTTGCGGTGGCGGCAGGTATGACGACCTGACAGGAATATTTGGCCTGCCGGATGTTTCAGGTGTTGGTGTCTCTTTTGGTGCCGACAGGATTTACGATGTAATGCTCGAAAAGAATCTATTCCCAAAAGATACTTCGGCTACAACCCATGTTCTGTTCATCAATTTCGGAAAAGAGGAGGAGAAATACTGCTTGCCTTATGTAGCGAAATTAAGAGAGAATGGAATTAATACAGAGATGTTCCCGGATGCAGCCAAACTCAAAAAGCAGTTGAATTACGCGAACAACAAAAATATTCCCTTCGTTGTGCTTGCCGGTGAACAGGAGGTGAATTCCAATACTTTCACATTGAAGAATATGAAAACAGGGGAGCAGAAGAGTGTGGATTTTGAAGAATTATTATTGATGGTTCAACAATAATTTACTATATTTGCATAATATTGATTTTTTTAATGTCTTTTTATTATGGATACGGTTATAATACAACTTACAACAAAAAAAACTTTGCAGCTTCTCAAAGAACTTGAAGATCTTGACCTATTACGTATTTTGGATGATAATCATATGAATAATATTAAACTTTCCGATAAGTATGCCGGGAAGTTACCTAAAAATATTGCCAAAGAGTTACAGGATAGCATCACTCAAAGTCGTAACCAATGGAACAGAGATATCTAATTGATTCAAATGCTGTAATTGATTATCTGAAAATATCGTTAACAAGACAATTTCTCTAAGAAAGGAATATAAGATTAAAATACCGGATGCAATTATTGCTGCAACAGCAATTGAAAACAAAATGGTATTAATAACCAGAAATATAAAAGACTTTATAAAAATAGAGAATTTGGTAATTATTGACCCACATAAACTTGCAATGGCTTAACTTCATGATTAGATTCAGTACCTTAAAAATATCCTATGCAAATATTATATTATAATACCTCTCAATTGCCTGGTGCAATTCACTTGTGGAAATATATTTACTGAAGCGTTTAAATTCTTTTCCGTCAAAAAATAACATTAATGTTGGATTTGCAAATACTCCATAACTTGCCGGAATCTCAGGATGACTCTTTGAATTTACATAGATCATACTCATTTCAGGAAACGACTCATCTAACAGAGATTCCACCTTTGGCCTGAGGCTTAAGCATGGAGGACAGTCATCATTATAAAAATAGAGCATAACAGCATCTTCGCTCTTAATAATCTTCTGCAATTGTTCAATATCTCTTGTTTCCTGTCGCATTTTCTACTTTTTTTGGGCGGCAAAAGTATAAAAATTAATTGATTGCATAATAAAAAAATATATCTTTACCCCCTTTAAATTAAAAGCATAACTGCAATGAAAAGTTGGATTTTAAAATTTAAGATAAGTATTAACCGCACAGCACTTTTCAGCTAAAGTCTTTTTTCTGATTTCTGAAAGGCAAACCCAATATTAGGACAATAAATGAATTAATAAAAAAAACAAAATGACATATATAGTAAAAGGGTCGGGACTGACAATTAAAGATATTGTCAAAGTTGCCCGCCACAACGAAAAAGTTGAGCTTCATCCCGAGGCTCTTGAAAGAATAATAAAGTGCCGTACTATGCTTGAGGGAAAAATAGAAAAGCATGAAATAATGTACGGAGTTAACACAGGTATCGGTGAATTTTCGGAAGTAGTTCTCAATGATGACCAGGTTAAGGATTTCCAGAAATACCTGATTTATAATCATGCTGCCGGTATTGGTGAACCAATGCCACTTGAATATGTAAGAGGTGCTATGCTGGGCAGGATCAATGTTCATGCGCACGGAAATTCGGGAATCCGCCCGGAAATAACTCTCACACTCGTCGAAATGCTAAATAAAGGAGTAACACCTTCTGTTTGCAGGAAAGGCTCTGTAGGAGCTTCCGGTGATCTGGCTCCTATGTCGCAAATTGCATTGCTAATGATGGGAGAAGGGAAAGCCTTTTATAAAGGTGAGCTTTTATCGGGAAAAGATGCAATGAAAAAGGCAGGAATTAAAACTCCCGGACTTATGGCAAGAGACGGACTGGGAATTATCAACGGCTCAAATGTCCTGACAGCTATGAGTGCTCTGTTTCTACATGATGCCTTCCACTGGCTTAATCAGGCTGAAATTGCAGCGGCTATGTCGCTCGAAGCCTTGAAAGCCAATATGGGTCCATACACAAAAAAATTGCACGAAGTAAGAGGATTTAAAGGAGCTGTCAAAAGTGCTGAAAACATTAACAGGCTTGTAAGTGGAGGCGATTTAAAAGAAGAAATAGTACCACACAAAGTACAGGATGCCTATTCAATGCGCTCAACACCCCAGGTTATCGGGGCTGCGCGCGATGCCCTTGACTATGCACGCTCACAGGTTGAAATTGAGCTAAATGGTGTTGGTGATAACCCAATATTTTTCCCTGATGAGAATATGCAACTCTCAGGAGCAAACTTCCAGGGAACACCGGTTTCGCTACCTATGGATATGGCCGGAATAGCTATCACAATGGTATCAGTTATGTCAGAACGTCGAATGAACAGATTAAACAATCCTGCTCTTAGCGTTGGACTTCCGCCCTTCCTGACAAAAGGAGCAGGTATGTTCTCAGGACTTATGCTGAGTCAATATACAGCAGATATGCAGATTGTCGAGCAGAAAATTCTTTCTACTCCCGCCTCAATTCAATCCATTCCTGCCGCTGCCGATCAGGAAGATTTCGTTTCAATGGGAATGAATACTGCTATAAAAAATTTCCAGATCCTTGATAATGCTTACGGAATCCTGGGAATCGAATTTATGGCTGCTGCCCAGGCTCTTGACTTCAGGGAGTATAGCTTTGGCAAAGGGGTTACTAAAGCAAAAGAGGTTGTCCGCAAGTATGTTGATTTTCTTGAAATTGACCGTCCTCTGTATAACGACCATAATGCAATGAAAGAGCTGGTTAAATCCTGCGAAATACTTGAAGAGGTTGAAAAGGAAATTGGAGAACTGGAATAGGAATTTTGGAAAAGCTGCTCATCTGAGTAGCTTTTTTCATTTCCTTTGTATTTAGTTTCTCATATAAATTAATAAAGTCGCACTTTGGAAATTGATGAAAATAAAAAACCGGAAAGGCCTGTGCTGATAACAGTTCTGTTAATACTAACATTCATTGGAAGCGGCATGAGTGCATTCTCTTTTCTTTTTGTATCAATGTCGCACGATGAAGTTATGAACATTATTAAGGAGTATTATTCCGACTTTCCAGGGGTAGAAGTAATCTTGACAGCAAAAAAAAGCTACTTTACAATTGGTTTTGTACTTTATACAATATCCATTATGGGAGCAATTATGATGTGGAAAATGCGAAAAACAGGATTTCATTTATATACTGCATCCCAAATTTTTCTCATTATTTTACCCTTAACTACAATTCCAAACTATCAGTTTTCATTCCTGCCGCTATTGGTTACAGCCGCTTTCATATTTGCATACAGCACAAATCTCAGACAAATGACCTGATTTTTTTCTCTATTTTGTAATTTATAATTATTATGAATAAGGTAAATTCAACAAATCCGGAACCCCTTTTAGAAAGGCCCTTTTTTCTATCTGTATTAAATATAGTGATTTTAACATATTCCGGTGCTTTGACATTAATAACTCTTATATTATCTATTAATTATAAGTGGGTTACAGAAGTCCTGAATGATTACTTGCCTAACCAAAATTTTGAAGAATTCAGAGTATTAATAATCTCAATAACCGCTCTTCTTATTTTTGGTTTGACACTTTGGAGCGGTTTGTTAATATGGAGACTAAAATACAAAGGATTCATTATTTACTTGGGTTTAACAATTATTACTATTTTTGTTTTGATTTTTTCAGGATATGGCTATATGCCTGAATATATTACATTAATTGGTATCGTACTTTTAATGTTTTTTTACTCGGTTAAGATTAAGAAGATGATAAATTCCGGGAAAGCAAAACAGGCAAAGGCAGAATAACAATTGATTTTTAGTATAGATTTCATTATAAATAGTACTGTAATTTTTTGATACATCTGTTCTTATAAAAGGAAATATTAAGTTATTAATATTCTATTGTTGATTAATTATTATTTTTTACTTGTACATGTTATGTGTATTGTGTATTTTCGGCGCAGATTTTATTGTATTTGCAGTATTTAAGACGTTCTTTTCAATAATTTGCATTTTTATTTTATTAACAATTTGTTAATTCATTATATTATTAAATAAATTATTTGCTAACTAAAATTATTTTGTTATGAGAAAGTTTACCCTTTT
>JAOZOC010000797.1 GCA_029933495.1 Bacteroidales bacterium | reverse complement strand
CAGATATTTTAAGAGATCGGAGCTGGAAAGCAAAATTTATTAGAGCCGGAAGTAACAAGTATCCTGTGAAGATGCTTGAAGAGGGTCTAGTGGATTATATTCTCGACGGACAGACTTTTGACCTGGAAGGAGTACGCTCTATGAGGGAAAATCCGGGGCATGTAAATACAAGTCCTTTCACAAGCTATAATTACCATGGCAAAGGAAATTTTGCATCTATGGTTGACATTGTTGTTTTGGGAGCTACTGAAGTAGATATTAATTTTAACGCAAATGTTGTAACTCACTCTGACGGTTACCTGCTACATGGTATCGGCGGGTGGCAGAACTGTCTATTTGCAAAAACGACTATTTTACCAATTCCTTTGTTCAGAGACAGAATGCCGGTAATATTGGGTGAGGTTACAACCCTTTGCGGCCCGGGTGAGCTGATAGATGTTATTGTGACTGAACGAGGTATTGCAATAAATCCAAGAAGAACCGACCTCATTGAAAAGGTAAAAGATTCAGGGCTACCAATAAAAACAATTGAAGAGTTGAAAGAGGAGGCTGAAAGGATTTGTGGAGTTCCCGAAAAGCCTGTTCTAAGTGATGAATTAATCGCAGTTATCAAATGGGTTGACGGAACGGTAATTGATTCGGTAAAAAGGGTTGTTTAAACGAAATTGATAATGATACTAAACTTAATTTCAGATTCCACGTAATATGGCTATTACTGGAATTCGATTTATTATTTCTATTGAGGTAGCAAACTATGAAACAAGTAATTCAGAAAAATGGAATAAAATTATTTGCTTATAAAGCTGTGAACAGGTTTTTACCTCCATTTTATAATTCTTTAATTGCAACCAATAAAAGGGTATTATTTAAGAAAAGACTTCTTGATTTCAAAGAAAGGCCTAATGATATTTTTATTTCTACCTATATGAAATCAGGAACTACCTGGCTTCAAATGATTCTTTACCAACTTACTTCTTCCGGAGATATAGATTTTGAGCATATCTATGACGTATCTCCATGGATTGATAAAAGTTTTGAAGATGGAGAGGTTATTAGGGTACTTCAATCACAAAGGTTTTTTAAAACTCACATTGATTATAATCTATTTCCAAAAAAGTTCAATGCAAAAATCATTTGTGTCATAAGAGATGGAATGGATGTAGCAGTTTCTCAATATCATCAGCTTCTAGATTATGGAGTTAAGGTTTCATTTGCAGAATCATTTAGGAAATACTTCCTAAATAAGAATAAGGAAAAGAATTGGTTTCATTACACAAAACCTCAAAGATGTTGTGATTGATATCTCAAGGGAT
>JAOZOC010000273.1 GCA_029933495.1 Bacteroidales bacterium | reverse complement strand
TCATAAAAGAGCTGCTTATGCTGGTTGACGGAAAGGATGAAAAAGTCCTGATAAGTATCCAGGGAAACATTGACCTTAAGATGATCTCAAAATTATCAAGGACAATGAAAATTGACGGACTTGAAGACCTGAAAGAGATTGATGAGGGCAAGTAGGGGTGATAGGGCGACTGGGCGACAGAGCGAAAAAGGATGAGATAGAATTAGATGCAAAGTATTGATAATAGTGCGATAATAAAAATCAACAGATGAAAAAAATAATTGTAAGTTTAATAATGTTTGCTCTTTTGTCAGTTCCCGTATATTTGAGCGCGCAGGAGAGCAAGGTCAATGACTTCTTCGATAAGTATTCTGATAATGATAAATATACATCGGTTGATATTGCAAAAGGGCTTTTTGAACTTTTTGCTACTATTGATTCTGATGATGAGGATTTTGATGAATTTAAGAAAGCTGCAGAGGGTATTGATAAGCTCAGGCTTGTGTCATATTCTGTTAAGAATGGTGATATGCTGGAAAAGGAAAGGTTTTATAATGATATCCAATCGTCAATACCGTTTAATAAATATGATGAGCTAATGATTATCAAAAAGCCTGATGCGAAGATTAATTTTTATTCAAAAGGCGGAGGGCGGAATATAAGTGAACTTCTTATGGTTGTTGATGGTGATACAGATGTTATCTTATTAAGCATTACAGGAAGTATTGATTTGAAACATCTTGCC
Source organism: Bacteroidales bacterium (assembly GCA_029933495.1). Lineage (GTDB taxonomy): Bacteria > Bacteroidota > Bacteroidia > Bacteroidales > JAADJA01 > JAADJA01. The sequence goes on along the minus strand of JAOZOC010000273.1, from coordinate 4,432 downwards.
AAACTCGGTTCTTCAATGAATTTTGACGGAATGAATTATTTGGGAGAAATGGACGACGAGTAATAAAATTGTCAGACAAAATAGTTACTTTTGCAAAGACAACAGGTAAATTTAAAAATAGAATTATGTTTGCAAAAGAGACCTACATTGAAAGACGAAAAAAATTAAGTAAAACAGTCGGATCAGGAATTATTCTTTTACCAGGTAACGGTGAAAGCCCAATGAATTACACTGATAATACATTTCATTACAGGCAGGACAGCTCCTTTCTGTATTACTTTGGGCTTGACCATCCGGATCTGATAGGTTATATTGATATTGATAATGATAAAGAGGTAATATTCGGGGATGACCTGACGGTTGATGATATTGTCTGGATGGGAGTTAAACCAACAATTAGTGAAAGAGCCTCGCAAGTTGGTGTTCCTGAAACATATCCCCTGAATAAGTTAGCATCATTTACTAGTAAGGCACAAAAGCAAAACAGGGAAATTCATTTTCTTCCTCCTTATCGTGCTGAAACAAAGGTTTTTCTTTTTGAATTACTTGGAATTAAACCCTCGCAATCAAAAGATCAATCATCACTTAAGCTGGTAAAAGCAATTGTAAATCAGAGAAATTACAAAACTGGGGAGGAAATTGTTGAAATTGAAAAAGCTGTAGATGTAACGGTTGATATGCACCTGACCGCAATGCGCATGGCCAGACCAGGAATGAAAGAATGGGAAATAGCTGCTGCCGTTCATAAAGTTGCACTTGCTTCGGGTGGTAATCTTTCATTTCCAATAATAGCAACTATCCATGGCGAAACTCTTCACAATCATTATCACGGAAATACAATCAAAAACGGAGATATGTTTCTGCTGGATGCCGGGGCTGAGACACAAATGCATTATGGAGGCGATCTGTCAAGTACCTTTCCGGTAGACAAAACCTTTACCGAAAGGCAAAAGGAGATTTACAATGTGGCTTTGGCAGCACATGAAGCAGCCATTGCTATGTTAAAGCCGGGAGTCGCTAACAGGGATGTTCACTTAAAGGCCTGCCTGACAATTGCTGAAGGGATGAAAGAACTTGGTTTTATGAAGGGTGATATGCAGGAGGCTGTCAGTGAAGGAGCACACGCTCTGTTTTTCCCTTGTGGCACAGGCCATATGATGGGACTTGATATTCACGATATGGAAAATCTGGGAGAAGAATGGGTAGGTTATGACGGAGAGCCTAAAAGTACTCAGTTTGGGATAAAATCGCTAAGACTTGCACGTAAGCTGGAGCCGGGATTTGTGCTTACTATTGAACCGGGAGTCTATTTTATTCCCGACCTTATTGATATGTGGAGAGCCGAAAATAAATTCAGCAACTTTATAAATTGGGATAAAGTGGAACAATACAAATATTTTGGAGGATGCAGGAATGAGGAGGACTTCGTAATCACAGAATCCGGAGCCAGATTACTTGGTAAACCCCTACCGAAAACGATTAAAGATGTGGAAGCCGAACGGTAGTCTATTGAAAAAATAAGACTGATTATTCTTCAACTATTTTGACAATCCTCTCAAAACGTGCAGAGTCTGTAATTTTCATCTCATATTCAGGTATTTGCGAAAGGCTGCCCATATAAATCCCATCTCTTCTGAATTTCATTGGGCTGTCTATTGCTTTCCAGCCGGTCAAATGAAATTCAAATGCACCTGTCCTCTCTTTCATCTTAGTAATATTATTCTCATTGATTCCGCTTCCGGGCATAATGATAATTCTGTCACCTGCTTTTTCAACAAGCTCTCTGATCAGCTCAATACCGTCAAAAGCTTTGTTTTTGTGTCCGGATGTGAGTATTCTGTCTGCCCCGGTAGAAATAATATCCTCTAGTGCTTTGATCGGGTCAGGCACCATGTCAAATGCACGGTGAAATGTAACGGACATTGGTCGGGCAAGATTTACTAATTCCAGACTCCTTTCAATATCAACATTCCCATCGGTTTTCAAAATTCCAAAGACAACGCCATTAGCACCGAGCTGTTTACTCATCTTTATATCCTCTTTCATAATCCGGAATTCGATATCCGAATAACAGAAGTCCTGTCCCCGCGGCCGAATCATCACATTAAGGTCGATTGTCAGAACCTCCCTTGCTGTTTTAATCGTTCCATATCCAGGCGTGGTACCGCCTTCGTAAATATTATCGCACAATTCAACCCTCTTTGCTCCTCCCTTTTGTGCTTCAATAGCTGATGCTACTGATGTTGTACAGGCTTCAATTAAATAATTTTGTTTCATTGTGAATTTGATTTTAAATAGTATTTACAATAATCAACATAAAATGATTTTTATTATCTGTTATGAAATATATCGTCCACCCAATTTTTTGGATTATTAACAATATAATTTTGGATTTTTTTTAATTCTATATCATCCCGAATAATATGATCATGAAATCGTGATTGCCAATCGAATTCTGGTTCTATTAAATGTCCCTTCCTCGAAACGGCAGATTTGTATGAACCAACAATTGTTGAAATATTGTTTTTCCCTGGATTTCGAAATCGTTTTTTGCCCGGGGATAAAGGTGGTTGCGGTGTTGCAGAGACAAGGCATGCCTTGTCTCTACGTTCGTCCCGTTTATCACCGTCACCATTCCGTTTTTTTTCAATAATTATTATCCCATGAATATGGTTTGGCATCACAATAAATTTATCCAAAATTATAAATGGAAAATGTTTCGGGATTTCATACCAATATTTTTTTGCATAAATTCCAATTTTAGACAGATGCATTTTTTTTGAATTATCTATCTCACCAAAAAAATATTCGCGATCTTTTGTTACAATGGTTATAAAATATTTCCCATTCCAACCATAATCCCAATTTTGCATTCGGGCAGATTCAACACGATATTTGTTTTTATACAATGTCATTCCACAACAATCTCATCAGCAAATATCCATGCTTTGTTTCCTGCTCCCTTGTGCCATTGCGGGCAAATACCGATATTTTTTGCAACTACACGTACATATTGTACTTTGGTGGAAAGCTCAGCCGTGAAAGTTTTTAGTATCGTGCCGGGCTCTTTGGGAGAAACGTCATTTTTAACTGTAGCTGTCTTTTGGAAATCCTTTCCGTTCATCGAAACATAGAAATCAACTTGTTCAGGAAAGAAAACCCAGGCATTGTTGTCCTGTAAAAACCCAGTTTCAATCTTGTGAATCAGTTGAATACTTCCGAGGTCAACAGTCGCATCAATATCTACCCCTTCATATCCCTGCCAGGCACCTGTACGGAAGTCTTTTGTTCCGCGGATAAAATCAATCAGGGCTCCATCACCTCCTGCCGAATACTGGTTTGCATATTTTGTTTTTAAGGTGATCTTTCTGTTCTTTGGCATTTTTGTAAAATCAACACCTATTATGGAGGAATATGAATCGTCTGCAGGCCGGTAAGCGACTGCTTTTAATGTTGCAGTTTTTTTCAGTGTAAAAGGTTTTTTATATAAATCAACTGATTTGTCTGGCTTCGAACCGTCAAGAGTGTAATAAATTTTATCATTCGTGTTTATACTTCCAAGCGAAACAACGGTAGATTCAAAAAATGTGCGGTCACCTGTTTTAACAAAAGGAACAGGAACAATCAGGTTGTCATTTATTAATGAAACGGGTATGTTTTCCTCGCCCGTACCCCAGGATTTGTTTGGCTTTGAGCCCATTTCAAAAATAATTTCCCCTCCTGATATAATCTGATTATGTGTCAGGAAAGATTTGTTAAACGGTTTTCCGTTCAAAATAGCCGATTGAATGTAAATGTTCTTGTCTGAAACGTTTTCAGCCTTAATGACAAATGTTTTGCCGTTCTCCATATTGATCTGAACCTCAGGGAACAGGGGAGTGCCTATTGCATAAATATTGCTGCCGGGAGTTACGGGATATAAACCCATTGAACTCAGAATATACCATGCCGACATCTGTCCGCAGTCCTCATTCCCGCACAATCCGTCAGGTTTATTGCTGTAAAAGTTGTCCATTATCTGTCTGACGCGCTGCTGTGTTTTCCAGGGTTTACCAATATAATCATACAGGTAAGCCATATGGTGGCTTGGCTCGTTCCCGTGAGCATACTGGCCTATCAATCCTGTAATATCAGACTGTTGCCGGCCGGTTGTTTCGGACGAAGTATTAAACAGTGAATCCAGTTTTTTCTCAAAAGCATCTTTGCCTCCCATTATTTTTATCAGCCCGTCAACATCCTGCGGTGCAAAAAAACTGTACTGCCACGAATTGGCTTCCGTAAAGTTAAAATTAACTTCCCTCGGATCAAAAGGGCTAAACCAGCGTCCGTTCATCTTTGCCCGCATAAAACCTACCGTCGGGTCAAATATATTTTTGTACGATTGTGCTCTCTTAATAAATCTTTTGTAATCATCATCTTTTCCAAGCGACTT
>JAOZOC010000272.1 GCA_029933495.1 Bacteroidales bacterium | reverse complement strand
CATAACATCCAGTTTAAGTTTTTCTCTAATCTTCCTGATGTGGACATCAATAGTTCTGTCACCGACAATTACCGAGTCACCCCAGACTTTTGAAAATATTTCCTGCCGTGTAAAAACTTTATTGGGTTTGGATGTCAGCAGTTCCAACAATTCAAATTCTTTTCTCGGAAGACTCAACTCTTTTCTATCCATTATGACAACATACCTCTCTTTGTCAATAATGAAATTCTTAAATTCAGACCTTCCTGATGTTTCAGCTTCCTGTTTATGTCTTCTAAGCAGCGCTTTTACCCTGCTCATCAGTACCTTAGGTTTTATCGGCTTTGTGATGTAATCATCAGCTCCGGCATCAAAACCTGCAATCTGCGAATAATCCTCACCACGGGCTGTCAGGAAAACAATTATAGTATTTTTAAACCTCTGGTCTTCTCTTAAAGTGTTGCAGGCTTCAATTCCGTCCATACCCGGCATCATTACATCAAGAATAATAAGATGAGGTTCAAAATCTTTTGCAATATTTATTGCTTCGGCACCATTTTTTGCTGTCTCAACCTTATATCCTTCTTTTAGCAGATTATAACTTAGAAATTCGCGCACGTCTTTTTCATCATCTACTAAAAGTATTTTGAATTTATTTGCTGCCATATTTCGATTATAGATTATTTTAATAAAAATGATTAAAGGCAAAAGTAAAAAAGATTAACTTAAGTTAAATAATTTAATTATTACCCATTTCAGTTTTATTTACTATTTTTATCCACTTTTAAAGATGGAATTTATGAAAGATAAACTTTTTACTCTGATTGCTTTAATTGGTTTTGCATTGATTTCTTCCGGGCAGGATTTTCATGGGGGAGTTCTGTTTGGGGTTGGAGGTACTGAAATTTCGGGTGATAGACTAAGCGGTCCCCATAAAGCCGGGTTATATTTGGGTGGATTTGTTAACAGAGATTTTGGTGAAAGATCATCGCTTCAGATGGAGCTTGACTTTATTCAGAAAGGCAGCCGTAAAAATCCGGATTCCCTGAGCTATGACTCATACCTGTTAAGGCTTTCATATATTGAAATCCCGGTTCATTACCGTTACGATTTTATCGAAAGGGCAGGCCTGGAGGTTGGCCTCTCACTCGGTGTGTTGGTGAATAGTTATGAAGAGGTGAATACAATTGAGGCTCCTCCTGGTGTTTATCCTGAGTTTAATAATTTTGACCTGAGTTTCAACTTCGGACTCTATTATGCATTGACAAAAAAAATGAAGATATACGTAAGGTACTCAAATTCAATTCTTGCCGTGAGACCTCATTCCCTTGGGCAGACATATAAGTGGAATCGCGGACAGTATAATGAAGTCCTGAGTTTTGTTCTGTACTATCAGTTCAATTAATTAGTCTGGTTAGAAAAATCACAGAATCATAAATAGTCGTAGACTTCAGCGGAATAGATAAGGGTTTTAGTCCCACAAATATAGTCATTAATGAAATTTATAAGTTGGGCTAAAGCCCAGTATTTTGTATATTAAATCTTACCACCCCATAAATGAGGTGGCTGTTTATTGTTGTGCCGGGCTGTTCCGGATTTTAACAGGTGCCGGTGGAGTAGCTAATCCTGAACTTTTGATTAGTTTCTTAAAGTCTTAAGGTATTTGGAGACTGCCGATTGAAGACTATTCAATACTGATCCTTATCAACCCCCTGAAATCACCATTTTTATAATTAACAGCTCTGTCATCGGGGTAGAGTTTGTATATCTCTTTTAATATCTCAGGTTTTATTTTCTCGGTATCTCCATGGCAATTCAAACAGATGGCCTTAACCTTCATTGGTTTATAATAGTTGTAATAGGTTTTTTCGTCTTTTTTTATTTTCTGGATGTAGAACGGTGGAATATCCTTTTGCTCATTTATTAATGACTTATAATAGTCAAGCGCTGCCATTTCTGTTTTGTCAGGTGCATTGTCGGGATTTCTGAATTGGTAAGTTGTTCTTTTTATGTGAACAACTTTGTCAGTTGCATCGGCAATAATACTGGTTAATGGAATAGCTTTCATATTACAAACATTAATTGCTTCGTTCAGACCTCCTTTTTGAACGGCAGCTTTAAGCTCTTTCTGCAATGTCATCACAAGCTCCTTTGAAATTTTATCTCCAATTGGCTTTATTTGTGAAACCTCTTCCTGTGAGGGTTTTACAATCTTCACCCCCTGGTCTGTACAGCCTGAAAGGAATATTGAAAATGATAATATGATGATAAAAACTAGATGTAGTTTCATTGTTTTAATGTTTAAAGGGTTACTATTTTGTTGTTTATTATTCTAGAAATTCATTGACAGATTTATAAAGTCAATGTATTCAGCTGAGTCATCTCCGAAAACTTCCATTGTCTCGCCCTCAATTTTATAGGTGCTCTTCTCACCTACAACTTTTGAAAACAGAACATCATATTGGTTATTGTCTTCATCAACCATAATAATTTTAGCCAGATTTTTGTGTTTGTCAGAAGCTAATGGTTCATGGCATATCGGACAATAAAATTCTAGTTCATCACCGGATTTGAAGTCAAAGTCAGGATGTTTCTTGAATTCATAATTTCCGAGTTCCGGATGTAATGAGATTAATCCTGCCTTTTTTCTTTTCGTCTCAACAGAAAAGATAAGGCAATCATCCATATTCAGATAACCTTTGCAACTGGGGCATACATAATTTAAACTCATAGCTTTATTTTTTAATTTTTAAAACTGCATAAAAATACGAAATATTTTGCCTGAAATCAATATTTATAATAAAAAAAATAAAAAAAGCCCCTGCATCATTTGCAAGGGCTTAAAATATATTCCTTTGTAGGTGCTAAACTGTTTGTACCACCTCTACTATTTCCATCCCTTTGGTAATAGCTTTTTCATTATCAGGAATCAGATGGTGATACCTTTCAGGTAATGATTTTTTCAAGCCTTTAATGACATTTTCCAGTATTACGACCGGCTTAACCTTAAGGTAGCCTCCCAGAACAATCATATTAAATATTTTCCGGAAACCCATTGCGGCTGCTTCTTTACTGGCTTCAACCTTATAAATGTTTATATCTTTTCTTGTAGGATGTCTGGATATTCCGTTTGGATCGTAAATCAGAAGTCCACCGGGTTTAACAAACTCTTCAAACTTATCCATCGATTGCTGATTAAGAATTATAGCAGTATCGAAATGAGTCAGGATAGGAGAACTTATTCTTTCATCACTTATAATAACAGTAACATTTGCAGTTCCACCTCTCATTTCTGGTCCGTAAGAAGGCATCCAACTGACTTCCTGATCCTGCATAATTCCTGAATAAGCTAATATTTTACCCATTGAAAGCACCCCTTGCCCCCCAAAACCTGCTATGATAATTTCTTCAGTCATAATATTTATTTTTACTTTTAATTAAACCATTAAACTTATTTAACCAATTTACCATCAACTTTAATATCGCCAAGCGGATAGAACGGGAACATGTTTTCAACCATCCACTTGTTTGAATTAACCGGAGTCATTTTCCAACCCGAATTACAGTTAGAAACCACTTCAACGAATGTCATACCAACTTTTTGTTGTTGTAGTTCAATGGCTTTTCTGATAGCTTTTTTAGCTTTACGAACGGCTGCCGGAGTATGTACAGCCTGACGTGTAACATAGTATGTGCCAGGTAATTGTGCAACAAGCTCAGTCATTTTTAAGGGATGACCCATTGACTGTGGATCTCTACCGTATGGAGATGTTGAGGATTTCATCCCTTCAAGTGTTGTTGGAGCCATTTGACCACCGGTCATACCATATATTCCATTATTAACAAAAATAACTGTGAAGTTTTCACCACGGTTACAAGCGTGAATTGTTTCAGCTGTGCCAATTGCAGCTAAGTCTCCATCACCCTGATATGAAAATACAGTTTTATCAGGCAGCAATCTTTTAATTGCTGTAGCGAGTGCAGGAGCACGGCCATGCGCCGCCTGCTGCATATCCACGTTCATAAATTCATAAGCTAACACCGAGCATCCAACAGGAGCAATTCCGATGGTTTCGGATTGCAGCCCCATTTCATCAATTACTTCCATCAGGATACGATGTGCTGTGCCATGCCCGCAACCGGGACAATAGCTTAACACATTGTCAGTCATTAAATCTGTTTTTTTATAAACAATATTTTCGGGCTTAAAAATTTGTTCTTTTGTTATTGTGTCAGCCATAGTATTATCCTTTTACAAATAAATTTTCAATTACTTCAACTATTTCATTAGGTGTGGGAATAACACCACCCATTCTTCCATAATGCTCAACTGGTGTGCTCTCAACTGAATGCATTCTAATATCTTCAACCATTTGACCTGCACTCATTTCAACAGCAAGTATTCCTTTTACTCTTTCTGAAAGTTGCCTTACTGCTTTCTTTGGGAAAGGCCAAAGAGAAATAGGTCTGAAAATCCCGACCTTAATTCCCTTTTCACGGGCAATGTCCATAGCTTTCTGGCTTATTCTTGCCGAAGTTCCATATGCAACAATAATATAATCTGCATCATCACAATTAATCTCTTCGTATCTGACTTCATTTTTTTCAATTTCCCTGAATTTCTTCTGAAGTTTTATGTTATGCCTTTCCTGCCTGTATGGGTCAAGGTCTAAAGATGTGATAATATTCCTCTCTCTGTCCGGTGTTTTGCCAAGTGTTGCCCAGGGGTATTTTTCTCTTATTTCTTCTTCTGTGAGCCTTGGTTTTTGTTCGCCGATGTAAACTTTCTCCATCATCTGTCCAATAGCACCGTCGGTCATTATAATTACGGGGGTTCTGTATTTGAATGCAAGTTCAAAACCGATATCGGCAAAGTCGTACATCTCCTGAACTGAAGCCGGGGCAATTACAATTAGGTTATAGTCGCCATGCCCGCCACCTTTGGTGAGCTGAAAGTAGTCAGCCTGTCCGGGCTGAATGGTTCCCAGTCCTGGGCCGCCTCTCATCGCATCCATTATGATGCAGGGTAACTCCGAACCGGCAAGGTATGAAATACCTTCCAGCATAAGGCTTATGCCAGGGCTTGATGAGGATGTCAGCACCTTTTTGCCACAAGATGCACCACCATAAAGCATATTTATTGAGGCTATTTCACTTTCGGCCTGCAAAACTACCATTC
>JAOZOC010000271.1 GCA_029933495.1 Bacteroidales bacterium | reverse complement strand
ATGCATCTCGAAGGCCTTGACAATAATGTGGTATTGATTGATTCAGTCTCCAAAAGATACAGTGCCTGCGGATTTCGTATAGGTGCGATGATATCCAAAAATAAGGAGTTAATGGCAACTGCTATGAAGTTTGCACAAGCCAGGTTAAGTCCTCCTTCATTTGGCCAGGTAGCAGCCGAAGCGGCAATAGACACTCCTGATGAGTATTTTGTTTCGGTACTGGATGAATATCTGTCGAGAAGGGATGTTGTTGTTGAAGCTATTAACAATATGGAAGGAGCTTTCTGTCCCAATCCTTCGGGAGCGTTTTACGTTGTTGCAAAACTCCCCATTGATGATTCTGACAGATTCTGCCAGTGGTTGCTCGAAGATTTCAATTATAACGGTGAAACTGTTATGCTGGCTCCTGCAACCGGATTCTATGCAACAGAAGGACGGGGAACGGATGAGGTCAGAATAAGCTATGTGCTTAATGTTGACGACCTTAAAGGCTCGATGAGATGTCTTGAAGAGGCATTGAAAGTTTATCCGGGAAGAAAGATTTAATTATTAAAGGGTCAGGTATTTACACCTGACCCTTTTGTTTGTCTGCCGTTTTGAGCGTTGCCATAAAATATATTTACTTCAACATCAATCAGGCTTTTGCGACAATTTTTTTCTCTTCATCAAGAGCTATCTTAACCCTTCTTTTCTTCCACGCAATTAAAAATATACCGATTGCATAAATTGCGATATTAAAAATTCCAATTGAAAAAATTCCGATTGAGAAAATCCCGATTGAGAAAACTCCGACTGCAAATGTTCCGGCTGCAAAAACTCCGGTCGCAAACTGCCCTACGGCAAAATAACCGCTTGCAAAGGTTCCTGTTGACGACATACCACCATAATAGTGATTTAAAATTAATCCTGCGATAAATAAAACTGCTGCTACGATGATCCACCAATACTTTTTCATTTTTTATAAATTTTAGTTTAGCAATAAATTAATTGATGCAAAAGTATATGCAGAGGATAGCGTAGTAAAATAATAGATGCCGAATTGTAGAATAACGGGGATGGATTGTTAAATATCAAAATGTCATTATATCCTCATCCCGTTTCAAAGGAGGGCGTACCCTTTCATAAGCCGGACATTCTTTGAATCTGTTGAATGGCGTTCTCAGATTATCCATTTTGAATGTTACTCCGACACTTATAAAAGAATAATAGTCAAAGTCCCCGTGCGCGATGTAACTGTCAAGGTTGTCATTTTGGGCCTGACGTATGGACAGGTCAATTGTGAAATCAAAACTATCGGAAATCCTCTGGTAGAATCCTGCTCCAAAGAAATAGACAAACTCAGGGACACGCGATCCACCTGTTGATTTTAATTCCAGGCCATCATTATAGCTATATACAGAATTGCCAAATAAGAACTGCCCTGCACCAACAAAAGCCGTTATTCCAAAGTCAGGATTATCATAAGGGTTTATCAGGTTCATAATATTGACACTTGCCTGTATATTATACTCAAAAATATTTGTTTCAAAAACATGTTCCGGCTTGTAATTGCTTTTAAATCCTCCCCACAGAATTTGTCCCGAAACCCCAAACCTCCTTTTCATCAATTGCTTTGTCAGTTTAAATGCGACCGCCGGCTTACTCTCATACATCAGCTTGTCTAAATATCCAATATCATATTGACTTAAGTCGCCATAATAAGATGTGAAACCAGCACTGATATTTGCAGACCAGTCGAACCAAAAGCTGTATTTGTGTGTGCATCCCCTGGATGGCTCACCACTAAATGAATTATTCGACAGAAGAAAAAGCAGTCCGGCAATCAGATATTTTCCTGTTTTCATATCTTAAGATTTTAATGGGGCTTAGATTCGCTGTATTAATAAAACTAAGTTTTACCCTGTTTTATTGTATTACACCTTAAAACACCATCACCCTTATGTAAGACCTTAATTATTTGGAAAAGACGCCTCGGTAGTTGGTTGTACGATAGGACGAAGGGACGATGGAGCGATGGGCCGTGAACCTTTTCGGTCGAAGTTGGCAATGTGGGTGGAGACTGGAAAGGTTAAAATTATGGAATGATAGTGTGAGAGAACGAAGGGACGAAGAGATGCTCCTGTAAGGTTTGCGTGACGGGCTGTGCGTGAGATGAACCTTGCAGGTATGCAGAGTGACGAGAGGTTTAGTGAGGTAATATATCTAAAAAGGGCCTACCTCAATAACTGTGTCAGCATTATCAAAGATTGTTTTTACCATTTCCTGCCAGCGCTTCGGGAATTCTTTTTTTGACTCTTCCGTAGCATTCGGGCCGAAATAGGACATAATGATCTCCTTTGGTTGAACAATCTTATGCGGATTATATCTGACTTCTACACTCTTTCCCGTATCAAGTCTGGTAAATCTTATATTTGAATCTATGTCAGCACCATAAAATAATAGTCCCCGTCTGTTAAACATTCCCTGTAATCCGCCAAATCCAAAATCGGTTGTTGCTCCTGTAATATTCGAAAGTACTGTCCCTACAACTCCGGTATTGCCGTCTGTTAAAGATTCTCTGATTTCTACCTTAATCTCACCTCTTTTTGGTATTTCATTGCCAAATAAAGCTTTAAGTCCTTTTAGCGCCATCAGATAGGCACCGCCAACGGTTGCGCAGCTATGGCCTGCCATTTTCGTAACTTCAAGGTAGGATATATCAACGATACCATCATCGGTAGTACCAAGAAATTTGCTTAATTCATCTTTGAGTATAATATGTTCTGTTCTATCAAAAAATTCAGGATAATTCATAGTTTATTGTTTTTATGATTAAAAAAATATATATTTAAACCAATTGATATATTAATAACCAAAAAATGGCAGTTTTGTTCGATATTTTTGCTCAGCCGAAATTTGAGAATAATTGAAATGAAGGTTTTAAGTAATCGGTATAACTTCATTTAGTCCGAATTTTAAATCCAATCCATTATGGAAACCAAATAATCTTATATACGTTTGCTTCTTATTAAATATATAAAGCCTTTTCAAAGATGAGAAAAAATGGAGTTTTTTATTTAGCAATAGTATTAGTTTTGGGTAGTCTGCTCATCACCCAGCAGTCTTGTAATAAGGATGATGAGTTGCCACCTGAACCACTGTACTTAACAGTGGGCTTGCCACATAAACACAATCTTTATTACCAACTGGAACATAACGAACGGTCTATCGAAATGGAATTCAGCCAGCCGATTGACAAGGGAACTGTTGAAGGTAATATTTCATTGTCGGACAAATCAGGTGCTTTGAACTCACATTATAATCTGGTAATATCCGGAAGAAAAGTTTTAGTAACTTTCCATTCTGATTTTCAATTGCATGACGGCTGGAAGTATTTATTATCCATAACTACAGGTCTGAAATCGACTTCTGGTGAGAATTTGAAGCAAAGCGAAACTATAGAGCTAAGAACAACCACAAAATTAACTTTGAGCGGTAGTACACAACGAAATTCAATTGCTTGTATTAGCGACATACATTTGGGAGACTCGAGAGCAGAATCCGGAAACTATTGCTGGTTTGGTAAAAATGCAAATGCATTAGAGAGTTTTTTGGATGATATTCAGAACAGTGATCAGGTTAGAGTATTGGTGATTCTTGGAGATCTGTTTGATGAGTGGCTTGTACCTTACAGTGTATCCCCGATTGACCCGCAGGCAGGCATCAACAATACAAAAGAATACTTTCTGGCAATTGCAGGCTCACCGACAAACAGTCAGATATTTGACAAATTAAGAACTATTGCATTAAATGAGGAAATTGAGCTGGTATATGTTCCCGGTAATCACGACATGCTGATGACACAAGAGATATTGGAGGAAATCATACCCGGGGTCACCTGGAAAGGTGATGGTGCCGGTCTTGGGATATATTCTCCTGTTAATGATATCATCATGGAACATGGTCATCGTTATGATTTTTTTAATTGTCCACAATCACTTGTAGATCCAGGTCATATACTACCTCCGGGATATTTTATTTCAAGGTTGTATGCACAGGGAATGTCAACTCAGACGATGAATAAAGATGCATTGGCATCTGACGGGTCAATAGAGTTCCTGACAGCCTGGGAGATAGCATATTTTTATACTATATTTCATTTTGATATGACTTTGCCTCAACCGGATTCAACAGATATCTTAATGGGCGGAATTGATGGCTATTCAGGGCCATTCACCTTTAATGGTGCACGTGATATGTATGCAAATAACATCGAGGATCTTTGGACTGAAACTCAGACAAAGAATGCTGTTCCTGTTCCAATTGATTGTTGTTTACAGGCAATATGGAATGGCCATAGCGACCTCTTTTGTGCTGCAACAAAGGAGTATATGGAACAATCTGCACCGTCAACCTACAGTATTGTCGCATTTGGACATACACATGAACCTATGCTGGAGGTCTATCCTCCGGGGAATCAATATACAAGTATCTATGCAAACTCCGGATCCTGGATTGATGCAGATGCCAGTAGCCATAAAGTGCGAACTTTTTTGATTATTAATCCTGCAGAATGGACGGGTTCAGATATTGATGTGGTTTTGTTATATCAATACAATCTTGATAGTAACAGTGGTAATCCTGACCCTTCTTATGCACCAGTCCTTATTTCCGAAGAAAATATTGATGCTAGTAAGTAGGCAATTTTGTTTTTAAGTTGTGGTGATACTACATAGCAGGTGTATGAAAAGTAAAAAATTATTGCCCGTTATCTACGGTAGTAAAAGTTAATTCCAAAGTATTTTGCTGACTATAACTACTTGCAAAAACTCTCAATAAAGTAATTGATAATAAGGTTCTTGCTTTAATAAGGTTGTTATTTGAGACAAAAAGACAAAATTCATCTATTCATTTTTGTAGCTTTTCAAAATCGGAAAGATTATGGTTTACATTTTATCTGATAATATTGAAGGATACATTTAACTTTGGCCGGAGTCATCAGGAGATTTGTCAAGGATTAAGTGCTTAAATTTTCTTCCACTTTAGTGTATGCCAAAAAATATATTTTGAACCTACAACTTCAATTTCATCCTTTTCTATTCCGGTTATTTTCAGGTTAAAAACCATTCCTTTTTCCGGTCCGTACATTTTACCGTCAACCCATTGTTTCTTGTCAGTATCAAATTCAAGATCCCTTATGATTACCA
>JAOZOC010000270.1 GCA_029933495.1 Bacteroidales bacterium | reverse complement strand
GCTTTCAGGATGTACTTTGCGGTGTCGAGAGGGCTTATTCCTTTGTATTCGCGGGTTTTCCCCAGACTGACATCACAGGGTTTGTATGATGAGAAGCGGGTTATTATTTTTGCTTTTCCACTGGTTAGTGAACTTAACTTAACAGGTAGATCCATTGAGGTGGCGAGAGGTATTTCACCTTGTATCCTACATTGCAGTCCTTCAATTTCAGGGCTCTCAAATTCGGCTCTCTGCTTTAGTAGCTCGCTGATAATTGTTCCGAGAAACTCTTCGGGAGCTGATATCCTGAAGCTTAAAACAGGCTCTAAAAGTGTTGGTTCTGAGTGTGTCAGTCCCTCCATTATCCCCATTGGTGTGGCAATTGCAAAATCGTTGCTTTTGGTGTGAGCAACATGGTCTTCGCCCTCTATCAGGGTTATTTTTATATCGTCAACCTCCCAGCCCAAAATACCTTGTTGCAAAGCAAAAGGAATGGCTTTTGCCACATCATTCTGATACTGCTTTTTTATATCGTTTACACTTACAATCGATGAATATTGCACTCCGGAACCTCTTTCGCCAGGCTCTATTTTAAATTTCATTATTGCCCAGCAGGGCTTTGGCATCCAATACCTTACAAACCCTTCACAGGCTAAGGTTGGTGTCTCTTTGTAAATAACTGTTGGCCTGGAAAAAGTTACTTCCAGATTAAACCGGGAGCTTAAGACCGACTGCAAAATCTCTTTTTGAATCTCTCCACGGATATTAATATGCAATTCCCGCTCTTCTTTTAAATACCTGAATTGCAAATCGGGATCTTCATTGTTTAAAATATACATTGCCTCAATTAGTGCAGATATATCCGCTTCATTGTCAGGAATCAACTGAACTGTTAGTAAAGCTGCACTACTTTTTTCTTTCATATTGATTTTTGGCAAAAACCCCAGGTAATCACCCGGTTCGGCATATTTTAATCCCTGCACCCAGGCAATCTCCCCTGATGAGAATGACTGTATCACACTCTGATTCTGAATGTCGGTATCTTTTATCAGACTAACTTTCTCTTCAATATCTTTTGATGCATTTTTAATTGTGGTTCGCGACTGAATTGTTCCGCCAAACAGTCGAACTGCCGACATTTTTCCCGTGCCTTTCAGGTGGTAAGTTTTAAAAACTACCCCGAACAGTTCATCTGAAAACTGAGGCGGATCAGGCAAAAGAGTTACGATGGAATCTAACAGGAATTCAATACCAAGACCATATTTGGCGGATCCAAAAAGCAGGGGAGTGAGTGTTTGCTGCTCAATACTGTTTATCAATACTCTGTTCAACTCTTGAAAAGTTGGTATGGTCCCTTCTAAATATTGCCCGAACAAGGTGTCATCACGCTCAACTATCTCTTCTGTCAGGCCGGTATTATCCAGGTATTTATCAGCACTCCACATCAATTCAATATCAACGTCGTCAGAGCCTTCATTAATTACTTTCTGAAGTATAAATAGTGTGAGGTTTAGCTCTTTCCTGATCTCTTCCAGCAGTCTCTCAATGTTAGTACCTGCTCTGTCAATCTTGTTTATGAATATTAAAAATGGCTTTTGGTTTTTAAGTAACAGATTGATAATATTTTCGGTTTGTGCCTGAACTCCTTCCAAAGCAGAAATAATAATTACTGCACTGTCAATAGCGTTAATTGATTTCTCTGTTTCTGAACTGAAGTCGATATGCCCGGGTGTGTCAATTAAGTTTATTTGAGTCTCTTTCCAATAAAAGGTTAAAACGGTTGAGTTAACAGTGATACCTCTTTCCTTTTCCACATCCAGAAAATCAGTTTGAGAGCTGCCTTTGTCAACACTACCAAGTGATTTGATCTTTCCGGACTGAAAGAGAAACTGTTCACTTATAGTTGTTTTTCCGGCATCGACGTGAGCAAACAGTGCTATATTTCTTATATTCTTCTTAGCCAATGTTTTTAATGCTTTTTTAAATCTGTAATAAAGACGCAAAAGTACAATATTACTGCATATAGGGCAATCTGATAAAAATATATAGCTCATAACCTTTTCTGATACCTTTCGGAAATGGTGAGGTGAAGTCTGGCGATTATCAACAAAATAGGCCTTAATTTGACAGCAATAGTGGGTACGTAAGTGCGAGTCAGTATAGTTTATATTGTTGTTTTTGTTAATTTTGAAAAAAAATTTATTAGTGAAGCAGCCGACATACATACAAAAGTTGATTGAGCAAGGAGAGCATCAGCAGCAGGACTTCAAGTTTGAAATATCGGATTCAAGAAAAATTGCTAAAACTTTTGTGGCATTTGCAAATACTGATGGTGGAAAGCTGTTGATCGGAGTTAAAGACAATGGTGCTATTAAAGGGATTAAGTCGATGGAGGAGTTTTATATGGCAGAAGCTGCGGCAACAATGTATTCAAAACCGGAAATAGAATTTGGAAGCCGGGAATGGAATGTAGAGGGGAAAAAGATACTGGTGATTACTATCCCTCCAGGAGACAGAAAGCCATATTATGCTGAAGATGATAACGGGAAATGGCTTGCTTATGTGCGGGTGCACGATCAGAATATTCTTGCTAACAGAGTTTGGATAAATGCCTGGAGGAGGAAACAAAATCCGGTGGGGACAATTATTAATTACACAGAAAATGAACGTATGCTGCTTGAATACCTTGAGGATAATGACTTTATAACTGTAGCAAAATACAAAAGTATTTCCGGATTATCGCGGTACAAAGCTGAAAATATTCTTACGAACTTTCTTTCTCTCGATTTGATTGAAATTGTTTTTTCTGAAAAAAGTGTTGTTTACAGGCTGGCCGGTGAGTGTTTTGAATGATGATTGTTTATATTATTGAAATGCTAACGTGGGCGCTTGGCACTTAAGGATATATAAAAGTTTATTCCATAATACTTTTAATATCAATTGATTCGCTATTATCAAAATCCAGCATCGCATTTATCAGTTTTCCCGATTGAAAGTTTTGTAAATCTTTTAATCTTATTTGTGCTTCCCTGATCTTACCTTCATTAATTAACTGCTCTCTTTTAGTACCTTTGAGTAATGGAGTTGACGGGGTGATCCAGTCCCTGCCGTCAAAAAAAATGATGTTTGAAAACGTTGTATCTGTAATGAATCCGTTTTTCACGATCAGAATTTCGTCATAAATCCCTTTCCGCTTTTTCAATTCGTTTAAAGCAGAACGATTGGCAAATTTATGACTGTATTCAATATCATTACACTCGACTAGTTTCAGGGTTTGTATTTTTTTTTTGGTGTATCTTTCAAATTCAATTGATTCGATATCAGGATTGTAAATAATTCTGCATTTATACACCTCATCAGTAAGATAATCAGGGATTGAAACAATATCATTCAGGCTAATTATATCAGTAGAGCCGAAAAGCTCTTTCCCTGACCGGTTCATCCTTTCATTATGATATTTCAGGTTTAGGATTTGCCTGTTTCTAATCTTTATGGTCTCTAACAATCGGAACATAAACTTTATCAATTAGTTCGTTGTATTCATCTTTAGCATTGCTGAAATATGTTATTCCGCCGCCACTTTTAAAATATAACTCATCTCCCTGTTTTTCGATAAATCGTATCATAACTGCACTTTCGAGATTTTTACCGTCAAAATATCCAAAGATTCCGGTGAAGTAGCCCCTTTGATACTTTTCGGCTTCCTTAATAATCTGGACCGTCATCTTTTTAGGTGCTCCGGTAATTGAGCCAGCCGGTAAAACCTTAAATATGATATCTCCAATATTCTGTTGCCAGCCTTCAGGCAAAACACCCGATACTTCCGAGCTTGTTTGCAGCAACTCCATTTCGTGTGTTTTAATCTTCTCAATATACCTGAATTTAGTCACCCTGACTTTTTTAGCAATCATACTCAGATCATTTCTTATCAAATCAACTATGGTATTATGCTCCGAAATCTCTTTAATATCCTCCATTATTTTTTTATCGGCATTTGGAATTGAAGCATCAATTGTTCCCTTCATCGGAAATGAAGATATCCTGTTTCCTTTGATTTTGATAAAAGGTTCGGGAGAGAAGACTGTAAATTCATCTTTGTAGAGCAATTTGAATTTTGCCGTACTGTGCATGTAAATGTCTTTGAGTGTCAGATTGGTTTCAATACGTGTGGGAAACGTTAGATTGAGAAGAAAAGAGTCACCCAAAAAGATATAGTTTTTAGCAAGATCGAAGGCTACCTGGTATTTTGAAAACGGTATCGGGAATTTGTCGAAAATAATAGTTTCTGGCACAGAGGTTTTTGGAGGATAAACCGAAAGCTCGCCTATATCAGCATAAATGCCTGACTTTTCCAGTTCTTCAACACGATAAACCTCAGGCTTTGAATTATCAAAGTCAATGATAAATAAAAATGGAATTCCTTTTTCTCCATATTCATTCATCTGTTTTATTATATCTTTGTCGTGTCGCATCTGCGGCTGCAAATTTAGGGAAATGTTTGGTTTCATTGTTGCTTTAGTTATTATCGATGCTACTACTAATAGATAATTACGACTCATTTACTTATAATCTTCTGCAAATTGTTGAGGAGAACAGCGTCATGGAGTATGAGGTGTTAAAATATGATGAGATTGATAGCGAAACTTTAAGCAGGTTTGATAAAGTGCTTATATCTCCGGGCCCTGGCATTCCGGATGATTTTCCAAATCTTGAAAAATGGGTGAGAGAATTTGGAGACAAGAAAAGTTTTCTTGGGATTTGTCTTGGTCACGAAGCGATTGCCCTGGCTTACGAAGCAAAACTCAGGAAACTTGACGGGGTGTTTCACGGCATTTCAAAAAAAACAAGAGTGTTGAAAACTGATGAGTATATATTTCGGGGATTGCCGGAAGTATTTGAAGTTGGATTGTATCACTCCTGGGCACTTGATGAATTATCATTTCCCAATGAACTGGATGTAACAGCTAAAGCTTATGAAGTCGAGATGGACGGCGAAGGCGGGCAAGAGATAATAATGGCCTTTTCGCACAGAAAATATGACTGCAAGGGTCTGCAATTTCACCCTGAATCAATAATGACCAAAGTAGGGGAGATGATATTGAAAAATTGGTTGGCTACTGCGGCACATTAGTTCAAATTACATCATAACCTATGTTATAAAAAACTTTCGGGATTAAGGTCTCAAGCTCTATTCATGATTATTCGTG
>JAOZOC010000796.1 GCA_029933495.1 Bacteroidales bacterium | reverse complement strand
TGTTGAAAATAGTAAAAGTGAATATCAAAAATATGAGGTTGTATTTGCAGACCTGAAAGAACATCTGAACAAAGAAAACGGGAAACTGTGGAATTACCCGCTGTATGGCCCGGTTTTACTGGTAGATGAAAAGAATCAAATAATAATTGCAAACGAACCCGACAGTAACAATGTTTTAACGGGAAACGGCAAGGTGTTTACAGGCCCTTTGCCAAAAGAGATGCTTGTTGCGGAAACAACGGTCAACTGGAATGGGAAGCTCTGGGCTATGGTTCCGTTGCCCCTGCCCGAAGATAATAATGAACGGTTAAGTATTCTTACTCACGAGCTATATCACAGAATTCAGTCAAAAGTCGGGCTTTCAATCCTCCAGCAGAAAAAATGCGACCATTTGGATAAACTGAACGGCAGAATTTATCTGAAACTGGAACTTGAGGCGTTAAAGGCGGCATTAAGGACAGATAATGAGAATGCTCAAACAAGGCACATTAAAAATGCGTTGCTTTTCAGAGCATACCGGCAACAATTATTTGCGGATGCAAAAGAAAATGAAAATTCGCTGGAACTTAATGAGGGCATTGCCGAATATACGGGAACCATATTAAGTAACTGGGACGATGAAGGTTTAAGGAATCATTACATTCAGGCAATTGACACTTTATATGAAAACAAAACTTTTAACCGGTCGTTTGCATACAGAACCATACCAATCTACGGTTATTACATTAGAAAAAAGAATAAGGACTGGAATAAGGAAATTAATAACAAGACCGATTTAACAGGTTATATCAACAGGCAATTTGATGTCAGGATACCTGTCAACCTTGAGGCAGCTATTGATAAAATCAAGAATGAATATCATTATCAGGACATTTTCGCTTATGAAACCGAAAGGGAGCGAAAACAAAAAGAACTACTGGCAAAACTCGAAATTAAATTTCAGTCGAACCCCACTTTAACACTTCCATTTATAAGTATGAACATCAGTTTTAGTCCGGGCGACATAATCCCGTTCAAAAATATTGGAACCGTTTACCAAAAAATCAGAATTACGGATAAATGGGGTTCTTTAACAGCAGATGAAGCATTGGTGGGAAGGATGTGGAAAAAGGCTGTTGTCTCCGAACCAACTGAAATATCCGATACTCTGATTCAGGGAAACGGCTGGAAACTTGAACTGAATGCAGACTGGCGATTAGAGAAAAACGGTAGTAATTATATATTGAAAAAGAAATGAAAAGAAAGCTATTAAATTTTTTGAAAATAATAATTGGGCTTTATATAGTATTGTGCGGACTATTGTACTTTTTTCAAGAGAAATT
>JAOZOC010000269.1 GCA_029933495.1 Bacteroidales bacterium | reverse complement strand
CTTCTCAGGTCTTGTCCTAATTTTGAGAGGATGTTAATACGCTCAGGAATAATTTTAATTAAATACTGGTTTTCAGTGAGTGATAAAGAACAGGAAAAAAGATTCCGTTCACGTCTTACTGATCCGACAAAACGATGGAAGTTCAGTGATGTTGATCTTCGCTCATATACAATGTGGGAAGAGTATTCAAAAGCAAAAGATGAAATGTTTTCTTACACTGACACTAAACAATCTCCCTGGTTTGTTGTTAATGCTGATGATAAAAAAAGAGCGCGGCTCAATGTTATTTCGCATCTACTAAGCCTTATACCTTATGAGTATATTGAACCCCAGACCATTGAGTTGCCCGTAAGACAACAGAAAATAGGATATGTCAGGCCTCCTATGTCAGAACAGACATTTGTACCTGATGTTTATTAAGCATTGAAACTATTGAAAAACAATATTATATTATGAACTCTGAAATTATTGATACCTCTATTGCTCTTGAACTTGCCGTTGCAGATATATATTTACTTTTTCACAAAAATTATCCGGAGGATTCTGACTTTTGGTGGAAAATGTCAATCGAGGAAAAAGGTCATGCTGCATTATTGAGAAGTGGAAGAGATTCATTCATGCCTCTAAAAAAATTCCCGGAAGAGCTTGTTACCACCTCATTAAAAAAACTACATAATTCCTTGCGATTCATTATAGAAAAAACTAACGAGATAAAAGAAAACCCATTATCAAGAAAAGAGGCATTCGATCTAGCAGTAGATATTGAAGAGTCTGCAGGGGAACACCATTATCAGGAATTCATGGCTCAAAGTCAGGATGAAGCTGTTAACAATGTTTTTCAAAAGCTAAACGGTGCAGACAAGGATCATCGCGACCGAATATTGAGTTACATGAAAGAAAAGGGAATTAAATAGATTATCTGTTCATTAACTCTTCTATTTCGTCAACTTCCCTGGGTATTTCAGCCATAAGATCAACAGGAGTATCACCAACGACAATGTCATTTTCGATTCGTATTCCAATTCTCTCTTCTTTGATATAAATACCCGGCTCACAAGTAAGTACCATACCTGTTTCAAACTTCTCATACTTCCCGCCTACATCATGCACATCAAGCCCGATAAAATGAGCCACCCCATGCATAAGATATTGCGAATAAAGCGGTTGATCCGGGTTCTGATTTCTAACTTCCTCCTTCGTAAATAATCCCAGCCCTATCATCTCTTTTTCCATCATCTTCCAAACAGCTTTGTTAATAATATCAATGGTATTTCCGGGAACATATAGTTTTATGGCTTCTTTCTGAACCCTGAGAACAGCCTCATAACATTGTTTTTGTCTTTCTGTAAATTTACCGTTTACCGGAATTGTCCTTGAACAATCAGCTGCATAGTTATTATATTCGGCACCAATATCAAGAAGCATTAAATCACCATCTTTGCACTCCATACTATTTTCAATGTAATGAAGTACTAGGGCATTATCCCCAGATGCAACAATTGGCAGATATGCATGCCCCTGTGCACCATTTTTTAAAAACTCGTATGTAATTTCAGCTTCAACCTCATACTCCATATCGCCAGGTTTTGTAAATTTGAGTACTCTTCTGAATGCCATATTTGTTATATCACAGGCAATACCCAGCACTCTGAGCTCTTCCGGCTCTTTTATCAGGCGTTGCTTTGTAATTAATGGCGCAAGTCTTTTTAGATTATGTGCAGGATACATTTCCCTGATTTTCAGTGCAAACCTATTACTTATATAGGCTACATCGGTTTGATACTTTGTATATTCATTCAAGTTGATATAAATATTTTCAGAAGATAAAACCATATCCCGTAATGTCATCTCTAAATCTTCAAGCCATTTTACAGTTTTTACTCCTGAAATTTCGATGACTTCCTCTTTCGTATATTTATGGCCTGTCCATGTTTCCAGTTGCTCGTTAGGTTTAATAGTAAAGATAACCTCTCTCATTTTCTTTTCAGGATGATCCGGACACAGAGTAAGAATACACTTCTCCTGAATAAGTCCTGTCAGATAAAAAAGGTCAGAACTTTGTCTGTATTGAAAATCCTGATCTCCGTTACGTGTTAGCTCATCATTTGAGTTGACAATTGCAATCGATTTTACACTAAGTCGGCTTGCAAGTTTTTTCCTGTTTTCAACAAAAAATTTCGTAATAAATGATTCTTTTTTCATATTCTTTATATTTATTGAGGCCGGGCAGTACTCCCTGTTAACTTCACTTTTTATTTAATCAACTGTATTATAGTTACTTCTAAAATATTCATTATTTATAATGTTTACAAATTAACAAAATAATATTATTTAGAATTTAATAAAAAAAATAATAATCTATTTTTGCTCTTTTATACGTACTTAATTAATTTAGTAGAACAGATATTATTAACGAAGTTTTATTGACAAAATACTCTATCATGGGCAATAAAAGATTTCAATCTTCCTTGACGAAGAAATTTGTAATGGCATTTATGGGTTTGTTTTTAATCACATTCCTTTTTGTACATTTGGGCATAAATTTGCTAGTATTATTACCTGATACATCGGCATTTAATATTGCTGCCCACTTTATGGGAACCAACCCGATAATTAAGGTTTTTGAAGTTGTTCTTTTTAGTGGTTTTATTATCCACATAATTTACGGCCTCACACTCCAGGTACAAAACTGGATGGCACGTCCTAACCGATATAAAATCGAAGGCTGGTCACACTCCTCTCCGTTTTCGAAGTTTATGATTCACACAGCAGTCATAATATTCATTTTTCTGGTTATCCATTTGGCCGATTTCTACTTCAAAGCAAAATTTGGCCATTTAGAGGAGGTTTTGATCAATGGGGAGCCGTATCATGATATGGCTGCACTTGTTCTGGCAAAGTTCAAAATTATTGGTTTTGTAATAGGTTACATATTTATCTTTATTATTCTCGGATTCCATTTGCATCATGGATTTCAGTCAGCTTTCCAATCGTTTGGCTTGAATAACAAGACTTATACACCCATTATTAAAAATGTAGGCACATTAATAGCTTTTATTCTTGCTATTGGTTACATAATAATACCTGTTGCAATTTATTTTCTATAATTATTAATTCTGATCTGATATAAATTTTTCGATATATGGCTACTTTAAATTCAAAAATTCCTGACGGTCCAATAGCTGAAAAGTGGAGTAATTTCAATGCTCATCAAAATCTTGTAAATCCTGCAAACAAAAGAAAGGTAGAGGTTATTGTTGTAGGAACCGGGCTTGCCGGTGCTGCTGCTGCTGCTAGTCTTGGCGAACTGGGATTTAAAGTTAAAAACTTCTGTATTCAAGACAGCCCCAGACGTGCACATAGCATTGCGGCCCAAGGTGGTATAAATGCTGCAAAGAATTATCCTAACGATGGAGATTCCATTTACCGTCTGTTTTATGATACTATAAAAGGTGGTGATTATCGTGCGCGCGAGGCAAACGTTTACCGACTTGCTGAAGTCAGCAACACTATTATCGACCAATGTGTAGCTCAAGGAGTTCCTTTTGCAAGGGATTATGGCGGATTGCTCTCAAACCGCTCCTTTGGTGGTGCTTTGGTATCGCGTACATTTTATGCAAGGGGCCAAACGGGACAGCAATTACTGCTTGGTGCTTATGGAGCTCTGAGTAAAGAGATTCACAGAGGTTCAGTAAAGATGTACAACCGCCGTGAAATGCTTGAGTTGGTAATTGTTGATGGAAAAGCAAGAGGAATAATTACAAGAAACACAATTACGGGTGAGATAGAGAGGCATGCAGCACACGCAGTTATCGTTGCAACAGGAGGTTATGGAAATGTTTTTTTCCTATCAACTAATGCTATGAACTCTAATGGTAGTGTTGCCTGGCAATGTTATAAAAAAGGTGCATATTTTGCAAATCCTTGTTTTGTTCAGATTCATCCAACCTGTATCCCTGTTCATGGTGATTTTCAGTCGAAGCTGACTTTAATGAGTGAAAGTCTCAGAAATGACGGAAGAATATGGGTGCCAAAGAATAAAGAAGATGCACAGAAAATTCAAAAAGGAGAGTTAAAACCAACTGAAATTCCTGAAGAAAACAGAGATTATTACCTCGAAAGAAGATACCCGGCATTTGGAAACCTTGTCCCGCGGGATGTTGCTTCACGTGCAGCAAAAGAACGTTGCGATGCCGGCTATGGTGTTGGAAACACAGGACTTGCTGTATATCTCGACTTTGAAGATGCTATTGGACGGCTTGGCCAGGATGTTATCGAAGCAAGATATGGTAACCTCTTCCAGATGTATGAAAAGATTGTTGATGAAAATCCATACAAATCTCCAATGATGATTTACCCTGCAATTCACTACACTATGGGTGGACTTTGGGTTGATTACGAATTGCAGACCACAATACCCGGACTATTTGCTGCCGGTGAAGCAAATTTCAGTGATCATGGTGCTAACAGACTTGGAGCTTCTGCACTTATGCAGGGTCTTGCTGATGGTTATTTTGTAATTCCTTATACTGCTCAAAACTATCTTGCCGATCAGATAACTGTACCATTTATCAAAACTGATTTGCCTGAATTTGACGAAGCAGAGAATGGTGTTAGAGAACTTCTTGATAAACTGCTCAACATAAAAGGTAGTAAAACAGTGGATCATTTCCATAAGGCACTCGGACATATTATGTGGGATTATGTTGGAATGGCAAGAAATAAAGAAGGCCTTGAAAAAGCCATTATAGAAATCAGAAAAATCAGGGAAGAGTTCTGGAAGGATGTTAAGGTTCCGGGAACTACAAAAGGTGTGAATGTTGAGCTTGAGAAAGCTACCAGGGTTGCCGACTTTTTGGAACTTGGCGAGTTAATGGCTATTGATGCCCTGCATCGTGAAGAATCCAGCGGCGGACACTACAGAGAGGAATATCAGACCCCTGAAGGTGAAGCATTAAGAAACGACAAGGACTTTATGTATGTGGCAGCCTGGGAGTATAAAGGGGATGACAAAGAGCCGGTTTTAAATAAAGAAGTTTTGCATTTTGAAGCCATTGAAGTAAAGACCAGGAACTATAAGGATGCTAAAAGTTAATCGGAGTACCTTTATTTACAGAATTAAAAGACAATTAAATTAATACTTATAAGATATGAACCTTACACTTAAGATATGGCGCCAGGAAAGCCCTGAAGCCAAAGGA
>JAOZOC010000268.1 GCA_029933495.1 Bacteroidales bacterium | reverse complement strand
GGATGGCAGTAATCAACATAATCCTGATAGAAAAGATATTGAAGTTCCACATCACCCTGACCAACATAAGGAGTCATGTCAAAATCGAACCACTGGGCTATTGAGCCGGGACACCATCCTGCCCTGTTGTAGTACCAGGTTCCGTTTTGTGGCTGACATCCGTCAGGATTGGGATTACAGGTGTACCAGTTATATTGTTCAAATGCCTCTTCACCATTTACATAGATATGGTGTGTAGCCTCATAAAATTCAGCTGCATTATCTGTATTCAGATCTCCCCAGCCATGCCCGGTAGAAACCAGTTTTAATTTTGCGGCAACACTGTTTTCCTTGAATGTTACAGTATAATTATCAACAGGTTGCAGCTCTGCATAATCTCCGAAAGGATAGTAGTCCTGCCAAATCTGTTGCACCCTACTGTAGAGATGAGCCGGAGTTCCGTGCGTATAATTTATTGTAAGATAATAATCGTATCCGTTGTCAAGAGTACCGCAATTTACCCGGAAATCCACTTTGCCCTGGAGCAGGGATACATAATCAGTTAGGTCAATGGTATGAGAGCAGGGAACTCCATAAGGAGTGATATACCTGATAATCTCAATCCACTCACCGTCGTGTCCTCTTGCATCAACGCTGGCAACCCTGTCCCACTCACCACAACCGCCACCGGCAGCCGGGCATTGAACCTCAAGGGTTCCTATTATCTGATTATATGCCCCGAGAAATGATGGAAGTTCGGCATCCACAGTTACCGAAGGTGTGCTGGGATTCAGCCATACCCCCTGCACTGCCTGGACTTCTAAATCGGGTGCCTCCTGAACAATATTTATATCAAGCGTTTCAACAGCAGCAGCGCCAAAATTATTAGTGGCAGTAATGGTCAATATGTAATTGCCATAATCCGGCGGCAGCCACCATCCTTCATAATGGCCGTTATAATAGTTTTTAGGGATAACAGTCTCACCATTAATATCAAACTGAACTGTATGCACATTGAAAAGCTCAGGATATTCAATTGTTGCGATTGTCGCCAACTCTATTTTTGCAAGTTCCGGAACATAAACATCACCTGCCAAAGGGCTTCGTGGGTCAATATCAGGCACATGTGTATTCGGATCAAGCACCATAAAGCTGTTCTGCATCGGGTCAGCAGGATCGTACTGTGCATTTCCCGGCTGTGTTGCTTCAACAACAACCTCTCCCGGCTCACCTGTCAATGTGAGAGTATTACCGTCAAGAGTAGCAGGGCCTGATATCAACTCAAACAGAACATCAAGACCCGAAGTGGCTGTTGCTTCCAGCTCAATCGGAGGATCAACAGTAAGATGATTTGGTATTTGCGGAAAAGAAATAGCCTGATATCCGGCATTAAGTGTACCGTTAAAATTTGATGTTTCGCCAGTAAGGGCAAAATTATACAGTTCAGCATCTCTTTCGCCGTTTCCTATTTCACAAATCAGATGTGTTATTGATGTATTGTTCCCACCGGGCTCTCCTTGGTTAAACTTATAATACAACTGCAAATGCTCTTCTGTTCCTGTCAGTTCATTATCCATCATATCCTGGATTTCATCCTGTGTCAAACCTTTATCCCAAACGGATATTTCGTCAATCCTTCCCCCGTAGACAAAATTATACCCACCAAGGATGCTCTTTCCGATTGCAAATCCAACATCAGGGTTGGAAAACTGCCCTGAAGCAGGTGAACTTCCTACTAATGCTCCATTGGAGTATAATTTAATAGCACTTCCGTCATACACCCAGGCTATATGTTGCCATATTCCGGGTATTGCTGTATTTTCTGGTGCAACATATTGATGAAAGCCGGCTGTAGTAACAAGACGGCATTCCATCACTCCGCTGCTCAATTGAATCAAGTAAAACTCGCCATTTCCCGAACCGGCTCGGAATCCCATATAACCCTGTCCGTAAACCAAATCATCGCAATAAAACCAACCGGCAATTGTCACTTCTGAACTACCTGTAACATACTGGCCTGCATCACTCAGAAGAACATAATCATCTTCACCGTCAAAATGAAGATACTGATTAGACTGAGAAAGCAGAAATAATGGCTGCAACAGAAAAATAACAGGGAGCAGCAAACGGAAAAGTGCGTAGTGTTTTTTCATAGTTTTATTATTTTATGTAAATGAATGTTCATTGAATCATCAGACAAAAATACTAAATATCAACCTGTAAGTCAACATAATAATTAGTTAATAAGGTATCCACCACAACTTATACTCGGGAGTATCTCCTCCTCCCTGATTACTCAGCGCATCCGACCAGTTTGCAGTATTAAACTCAACCTCGGAAGGCGGATATGGCATTCTGTAATGATGAATTGGGTCACCTTCTCTCGGTGTTTTTCCTGTACGTCGTGTTAAAGCATAAGCCTCCCAGGGTTGCCGGAATGCATCCAACCATCTCTGAGTATAAATAAACGCAAGTCTTTCCTCATCAGAGCCGGCATTCCAGGAGCCAAAAACATTCAATACCGTGTTAGACCCCAAATCCGGCGGAATGTTAACCATATCGATAAAAGCAAGACCCGATGTCGGCAGTTTTGAATTATCCGCCACATCCACCCACCACTCAATTGAAGTATTTATTCCGTTCATATATTCAATATCGGCTTGTGCCTGATCCTGTGGCAATCCGATACCTCTGAAATATGCTTCAGCGAGAATAAAGTGCACTTCCGCTCCCGTTATCAGCGGGATAGGCATAAAATCCTCATCTCTGACAATGAAGTAGTTGAACGGGGAGTAGATACATGTCTCTCCTTTTATCTGGAATGACCCGGCATTGTCACGATGCGAACCATAAGGAATACCTCCGGCAGGCGGAGTGTTAGGGCTTGCGATTTGCGGAAACGGTACCCACTGGTTATTATTGTTTCCTTCAAAAAAGATATAAGCTCTCGGATCAAAAATACCCGCACCGTTTGTGCTGTCATTTGCTGACATTTGATGCCAGATGTTTGAGCCCATCCTGAGATTAGTGTGCTCTCTGAAAGACCAGTTCAAACTACCGTTTTTAAATCCCATTTGTGCGGGCCACAGGCAGGCACTTTCCCCGATGTAGGATGTAAAGTCATATCCCCTTAGTACAGGTCTGTCATTCTGGACTATATCAAGAATGATCTCACCAGCAAGATCAGGCTCTTTTTCACTCATCCGTAATGCATATCTTAAACGCATTGAATTGGCAAACTTCTGCCATTTAAGCATATCACCGTTAAATAAGCGATCAAAAGCCGAAAATGTTGAAAATGGCTCCTCTACTGTTGCCGTATCATTTATATTCTCATCACACCATTTCAGATCTTCGAGCAGCGATTTATATATTGATTCCTGCGAATCAAATTTTGGATGCAAGTATTCCAGATCCTGAAAACCATAACCAGCATCAGAAAATGGCATATCCCCAAAAATATCTGTCAGCTTAAATGTTTTATATGCAAGTACTATCTTAAGCATAGCCTTCATATTAACAACTTCACCTGAAGGTGACATTTCCCCAAACCGTTTCTCCAGTTCGCGAAAGCTTGGCATTGTGCGGTAATAATTACTCCACATACTTTCTGTTCCAAGGGTGAAGTTTCCCCACGCTTCTTTTACCAGGGCAGCTTGTTGTGTTTGTTTATACAAAATCTCATTATTGATATAAAACTGCTCATTCCCCGTTAGTATCAGCGATTGAATAATACCATTGAAAAGCGATCCGTCACTTGCAGTTGTAAAGCCATACGGATTAGTATTTATCTCTTCAAAATCCTTGGTACAAGAGACGAATAGAAAAATCAGGATCAGTACATAACCTGAATACTTTTTAAATAATTTCATTTTATATGTATCTTTCATTTTATCAATTAATTTAAGTCATTAGAAAGAAGCTGAGATTCCAAAGATTATTGACCTTGAACTTGGCATTGATGCCCATTCAAACCCCTGGGCGTTACCCGAGCCCATAATTCCTTCCGGATTTATATTGTCGGGTAGTGTTGTATAAATATAAAACAGGTCACGGCCAACAAGTGATAAAACCAGTTTCTGGAAAATTCTTGTTTTTTCGGTAAAAGTGCGTGGAAAAGTATATGATAAAGCGATCTCACGCATCTTCACCCAGGTATTTTCCACAATACCGGGAGTAGAAATAAATTTACCCCAGCCACCTGCATTTGGCAGATACTTGTAATAATAATGAACAACCTTGTCGTTTGGAGTTCCATCGGCATAAACACCGTCAAGAATAATTCCGACATTTCTCACATTTCCGTCAGGATCAGTGTAAGGTAGTCCTCCACCATCACGTTCAATAAGCGTTTCCGGACTTTGACCTGTCTGCAGGCCTATAACATACGAGCCGCAATAGATATCACCACCCCATTTTGTATCAATCAAAGTGCTTAGTCTGAATCCTTTATAAGAAAGGTCCATTGACCAGCCTGCAATGAAATCGGGCGAAGCATTACCTATCGGCACACGAGTGTCGGTTATAAGGTATTTTGTTCCTTCATCATTAACAATCGGTTGACCGTTTTCGTGATATAGATAATCATAACCGTAAATCGTACCATATTCATCACCCACCCGGAGTGCCATTGCCGGCCCGTTAAGCCCCCAGATATCAGCGAGTGGCAGCACATCTGCATAATCACCAAGGCTTTCAACCCTGTTTTTATTTCTTGATAAATTAAGTGCAGAATTGAATAAGATATCTTTTGACTGAATAATATTTGCATTCAGTATAATTTCAAAACCCCTGTTTGTTAACTCTCCCTCATTTATTGTAATCCCCGGAGAACCAGATGAAACAGGTATTGGTAGATTATTAAGTATCTGGGAGAAGGAGTACATATAATAATATGTAAAATCAAGATTAATGACATTATCAAGAAATCCAAGAATAAGACCGGCTTCGTAGGAATTAACACGTTGCGGTGTCAGCCTGAAAGGAGGAATCACACCCGGGAAAGATGAAGTTTGTTCACCTCCAAATTTACCTGTACCATAATAAAAATCAAGCTGATAAGGATCCGTGTCAGTTGCAGTTTGTGCTATACCTCCTCTGACTTTCATAAAATTCAGCCAGGGAAGCCTGTCCTGAAAATGAAATGCCTCGGAGGCGATAAAACTTAATGAAGCTGATGGATAAAAATAGGAGTTTTCACCAGACGGAAGTGTTGATGACCAGTCGTTTCTTT
>JAOZOC010000267.1 GCA_029933495.1 Bacteroidales bacterium | reverse complement strand
AGAACAGGATAATCCTGAACATTAATAACTTTCGGATTAGCAGCCTGTCAGGCATTCCATAAAATCTGAAAGAGGTGTGTGGCGAGAAAGAGTTTTAACTACTTAAGCTTTTTCCATAATCTGACAGCCATTTCCTTTGAAAACTCTAAAATTTCATTTTCATTGACAGTAGTAATTTTTCTGTCTTTTACAATTAATTTTCCATTGGAAATTACGTGTTGAATGTCGCTTGAACGAAATCCGAAAATGAAATGCCCCGGAAAATTATCTACAGTCACTGGGGTAGGAGGGTTGTAATCAAAAATGATAAGGTTATTGTCGCTATCTCCATTAAACCCGTTTGATTCCAGATATTTGTGCACATTACTCAATCTGTTCCAGGCCGAAACCGGTGAAATAGAATCAAAATGTTGTCCTGTAAAATATGCAGCCTGAATGCTTCTTATCATATCGCTGTGCATGCCATCTGTACCGGCAAAAATATTCCCGCCAAGTCCCCTTGAATTGAAGAAGCCAACATTATTATTCAGGTTGCTCTCTGTATTTTGCACAACCCAGACCGGAGAATTTTCAACTATCTGTATTTCTTTTTTATCGAGATGCAAGCAATGTCCAAGTATTGTTTTATTAAACTCAAGAACACCGGCTTCTTTGAATCTTTCAACAACTCTCTGACCATACTTTTTTATTGAATCTGACTGGTCTATTGTATCTTCAGCAACATGAACATGAATCCCGGAATTGTGCTTTTCTGCAAGTTTAACAGCCCTGACAAGTGATTCATTACCAACTGTAAAGGAAGCGTGCAATCCTACCAAACCTTGTCTTTGTCCGAGATAATTATCAGTTTCTGAAAATGCTGCATCTGTAACCTTCTTCCCATCACGGTCGCTGATTTCATAACATAACAGATGTGACACACCAACTTTATCAAATGCATTTGCAATAGTTTCAAGAGAACCTTCAATGGCAAAAGGGGAGGAGTGATGGTCAATAACGAATGTTACACCATTTTTTGCACTATCCATAGCTGTAAAAAGTGCACTTGCTTCAATCATCTGCCGGTCAAGCTTCTTGTCGAGGTTCCACCAGATATATTTCAGAATCTCCAAAAAGTTATCCGGTTGCTTTTCAGGAGCAGGCATCCCTCGGGCAAGTGCAGAATAGACATGGTGATGACCATTTGCAAACGCTTTTGTCACCAGTCTGCCATCACAATCAATAATTTCATCTTCTGCCTTATTCTCTGAAATGAAAGGTGTTTTTGAAAATTCAATCCCTCCATTAATTCCTTCTTCAATTTTAATATAGGTATCTCTGATTTCAAGACTTTTCCAGTCAATGTATTTTGCATTATTTAGTATTATTGACATATTGCTTTAGTTTAAGTTATTCCTTCGCCAAAAACCACCACAAAAATTTTACTTGTTATCTGTTTGTTTTGTCCTGTTCATCGGTAATTTATATCTGACTTTCCCGTCGTACGAATAATATGCACCGGCAACAGCAGCAGCAGTGGGAACAAGGCCTATCTCACCAATTCCTTTTGCTCCATATGGTCCGACAGGATCTTTCTCCTCAATTGGGATTACTTCTACTTCTGGCATCTCTTTGGCCCGCAATATACCAATATTCCTGAATTTTGTGCTAAGAAGCCTTCCATTTTTCATTGGCAGGTCTTCTGTCAGTGCGTACCCAAGACCCATATGGACTGCACCCTCAATCTGGCCTTCAAAAAGCATTTCATTCATCACCTTGCCACCGTCGTGAGCAGCAATTACCTTTGAAATTTTCCCGTCATCATCAAGAATCACTACCTGAGTTGCATAACCGTAAGAAAAGTGAGTTACTAGTTTTTTAGTCTCTTCACCTGGCTTTGTAGTCCAGTCGCAAACAAACTTTCCTGTGTAAGTTCTGCCTGTCAACTCTTTTAACGAGTGAGCTTTTAAATCCTCCTTGATAGCTTTTGCAGCATTGATAATGGCATTTCCAACCATCGCAGTTGCGCGTGAAGATGTTGTCATTCCTGTTGGAAGATCTGCTTCAGTTTCAACTTTAACCTCCATAATATATGTGCTGATTCCCGTTTCTTCATGCAGAGTTTGCATAGCCATATTGTGAACTCCCTGCCCCATCTCTGTCCAACCGTGATGTATTACAATTTTCTCAGGAGATTTGATTTCTATTTTAACATAGCTATCGTCAACCATCCCGTTTCCTATTCCTGTGTTTTTTAGTCCGCAGGCAATTCCTGCAAATTTAGAATTGTTAAATTGCTCTTTAACAGCAAGTAAAGTATTTTTTAGTCCAACTCCTGTCTCAAGCAGTTGTCCGGTTGCTGTTTTTGACCCATTATCAAGAGCATTAAGATATCTTATTTCCCACCTGTTAAAATCAGCTTTTTTACAAATTTGGTCAATCAGGCTTTCGATTGCAAAAACAACCTGTGGCACACCAAATCCCCGCATTGCACCAGAAGGAATATTGTTAGTATAAACAGTAAGAGCGCTGATATCCACTTCGGGAATATGATAAGCTCCTGTTGCATGTCCAACAACACGTTCCATAACTTTGGTCCCGACTGAGGCATAGGCACCGGTATCGCCTACAGCTTTCAGTTTTAAAGCTGTAAACTTTCCGTTTTCATCACATCCCAGTGTCATATCCATCCATACGGGGTGGCGTTTGGGGTGATACATTATTGATTCTTCTCTTGTAAAGTGAACTTTGACC
Organism: Bacteroidales bacterium; assembly: GCA_029933495.1. GTDB lineage: Bacteria > Bacteroidota > Bacteroidia > Bacteroidales > JAADJA01 > JAADJA01. Next base: position 2,482 of record JAOZOC010000267.1, on the reverse strand, counting down.
GGTTTTTTTTCAAGCCAGGCAAAAAGACTTGCATATCCCTGAACTGTAAGGTCTTCCTTTCCTCCGAATCCACCTCCGTTTTGAACTTGAATTACTTTTATTTTTTCTTCGGCCAAACCGAGAATTGAAGCAACCTGAGCTCTGTCAACATAGGCGCCTTGTCCCTGGCTATAGAGTTTTAAACTGTCATTTTCAGGAATAGCAATTGCAGTTTCTGTTTCGAGAAAACCATGTTCAATACGTTGGGTTTCATAGATGCCTTGAGCTACATATTTTGCGTTATTGATCTCTTTATCAGGGTTTCCAATTTTGATTATACAATTTTCAATTACATTTGACTTTTCATTATGAACATTAGGAGAATTTGGCTTTGCAGCATCCAGCATATTAGTAACAGGCTCAAACTCTTCCATTTCAACTTCAATTAGTTCAACAGCTTTTCTTGCGATTTCTTCGGTTTTGGCAACAACGCCAGCAAGAACATCTCCAATAAAATTGGTTGTTTCGCCAATATCAATCATAACAGGCCAGTCTTTCGTAATCAATCCGATATATCTTTCTCCCGGAATATCTTTGGCTGTTACTATTCTGATGACTCCTTCCATTTTTTCCGCTTCCGAAGTATCTATTTTAATAATTTTTGCCTTTGGTATCCCGCAGAATTTCAAAGCTCCATAAGCCATTCCCTCAAAGAACATATCATCTGTAAAAGGTCGTTTTCCTAAAGCTGTTTCCAATGCCTGATATTTTGGTAAACGACTTCCTATGCCTTCTGATTTCGTGTGTAAATCAATATTCGTTTTTTTTCTCAGATTCTCGAAAGCATATTCAATGGCATCGGTAATTTTTACATAACCTGTACAACGACAGATGTTTGGGGATATGGCTTTTATTATTTCAGAGCGAGAAGGATTTAATTTTTGGTCGTATAGTGCTTTGGCACGCATAATCATACCAGGCGAACAGAAGCCACATTGTACTGCACCTTTTTTAACAAATGCTTTTGAAATTGTATCTTTGAAGTTTTGCGTCAAACCTTCAAGAGTGATAATCTGTGCACCTGCAAGTTTGCCCATTTTTGTTGTACATGAAAGACGGGCTTTACCGTTTATCTGCACTGTGCATGCTCCACAGGTCCCCTCACCTGAGCAACCATCCTTAGCCGAAGTGATTTTTTCAGTTTTTCGTAACCAGGTAAGAAGCGACTGATCCGGGTCGCCTGAATATGTTTTTAGTGAGCCGTTTAATTGAAAATTAATCATACTTTAAAATTTGGTTCTATTGTTATTTTTGTTTTAATGATTCAATCATTAATATATTAAAGCTTTGGCAAATCCAAAAATTTCATAAGTTCATCCAGCTCTGGTTTGATAGCTTCAGGTATTCTTGCAATACTTTTTACTGCGTTAATATCCTTTAATCCACTTCCTGTTAGTAATACAACATTCTTACTTTCATCTTGAAGTTTAGATTTTTGTTTATATTCCAAAAATCCGGCAAAAGCAGCAGCAGCAGCAGGCTCGGAAAAAAGGCCAGTATTTTTTGATAAAAACAAAGAAGCATCGAATATTTGTTTATCAGAAACTGTTATCCATTCACCATCATATAGTTCTATGTATTTCTTTGTCATATAGAAATTACGAGGAATATCAACAGAAATGGAATCAGCAAGAGTATTGCTTTTCTTGATAGTGAATTTATCTGATTTTAAATTTTCTGTAAGATTATCGCTTCCTGACGCCTGAATTGCTACAATTACCGGCATCTTGTGGATTATCCCAAGTTTCATCAAATCTTCAAATCCTTTGTAAACACCCGAAATTATAACCCCGTCACCAACTGGAATAAATATCCGGTCTGGAACCTCTCTTTTTAATTGGTCGAATATTTCGAAGGAGACACTTTTTTTCCCTTCAATCGTCAACGGATTGAATGCTGTGTTGCGGTTGTACAGGTCGAATTCTTCCGTTGCTCTCACACTTAAATCGAATGCATCGTCATAATTGCCTTTAACAGGAACAATTACAGCTCCGTACATTATTATCTGTGTAAGTTTGGCGGAAGGAGCATCTTCAGGAACCATTACAATTGCTTTCTGCTCATTAGCGGCACAGATTCCGGCAAGAGAGGAACCTGCATTTCCAGTTGAGGCAGTGATAATTGTATTAATTTGATGCTCTTTTGCATAAGCTGAAACTAATACAGAAGCACGGTCTTTAAATGAGTAGGTCGGGTTTTGCGAATCATCCTTCAGGAAGAGTTCAAACGGCATTTTTTCTTTATCTAAAGATGTAATCGAATACATTGGAGTTTGCCCGACTTTTAAGTTTGGCAAGCTTCCTAAATTTTCAATAGGATAAAGGTCAATGAAACCTGATTTTTTTATCTGTTTAAAAGATTTATTTATTGAGGTAAAATTGTAAACAGTCTTCAACACACCTTTCGGTGGTGTTCCGGGCTTACTGTATTTTGAGCATTTATC
>JAOZOC010000266.1 GCA_029933495.1 Bacteroidales bacterium | reverse complement strand
GTTTTTATTTACAGTATTGGAGGTGTTTCTAGTCCTACTATAGTTGTTATAGGTATTGTTATTATTTATTACAACAGTATTTCCTCCACGGTGACCTCCGTGATAGTGATTGCGATGATGACGATTCCTGCCAAAATAAATGTTGACTGAAATTACTGGGTATGGATGATAATAGGGAGGATAGTAGCCATAATAATATGGTGGATAATAGGGTGCGTAAACAGGTGAATAGACATAGTGTACAATTGGTTCTGATTCAACAACCACAACGGTAGCGGGTTCGCTTTTAACCACAACAGTATCAGAACCTGAATATGCAGGATTAGCGGTAACAGCAGGGGCTTCAAGTTTTGGCTCTATAGCATAATCTTTCCCATATAGGTCCTCATCACCAACCATTTGGATGGTTACTTTCTCATCCTTATCCTTTGTTACTAAAATTACTGCAACGTCCTGAGTTTCATTTTCAAGTACATCTATCTGAAGCACGAATGCAAAATCATCTTCGTCTTGTTGTGTGGAAACCTTAATGAAATCAACATCGCCATCAAGGTTTAAGTCTAGATTATTAATCCCGGTTTTTTCATCATTTAAAGATGCTTCAAATTCCTCAATAGTTTTTGACTCTTGAAATAAATCGAGTGTAGCATAAAGGTCTAAATTATCCCCAGGCAACCCTAATAATTCTGCATCGGTTTCTGTTTCAGTTTTGTCTTGTGCATTCAAGTTTGCAATTGCAACTAGGAATACAATCATTAAAAGTCCAATTTTTGTTTTCATTTTTAATTCTCTTTTTTTAATTTTCATTATTATTTATTTTAATTGTAATTTGCAAATGTTTGTGCTTCTTTTATATGTGCTATGATTTGCTGTTAGCAGGCGTTTGTATATTAATTTAATACTTAATCAACCTTTTTGTCTTAGAAAACAAATCACTAAAAACACGAATTATATATAAGCCGGAATCATAATTATTTAAGTTTATCTGGTATATTTGATTGTTGATACATTCTACTCTTTCTATAAGCCTGCCATTACAATTATATATTTCAATACTTACATTATCACCATTAACTAATGTCTCAATAAATGCGATTCCAGTGCTTGGATTAGGGTACAACTTAAATTCATATGAAGAGTTTTTTTCCGTAACAAGGTTATAAGCAGGTGCGTCAAACTCATAAGCTCCAATATCCACTACATCGCTATTATCGCCATTACCATCATAAATCCTTTGATTTCCTGAAAAATCTGTATTGAAATTAACGTTGTCGTTGCTTCCTGCATCTATACAGGGGCTTGATGTTTGAAGCTGAAAACTAAAATTTGGTTCACCTAAAAAAAGAGGATCAATATACAGATTATTATATGCATCAATAGGGTCTCCATTGGCATTATTTGTAACAAGGGTTTCTAAATAATCTCCACAGTTCTCAAAATTGTCTCCAGTGTTTTCATAAAACAAGCAAAATTGAATATCCATATCTCCAGGAGAAGATGGTCTGTTTCTAATAACTAATCCATTGTTTTGAACGAAAATTGAATTAATAACTTTTAAGTCGGCCCAATTATCAAAGGCAAAAACACCCCAAGAACTATTATATTCATCATTATTATAGATAACAGAATTTAATAAAGTAAGATATGCACTTGTCTCACAATGAATAGCCCCTCCTGTATTATTTGCAATAATTACATTCTGTAGTACCGGATTAGATGAATGCCCAATCTCCATTGCCACACCATCACTATGATCTCTTAAAATCACATTTGAAATTATTGGATTTGAGCTATCATCTATTCTAATACCTGCACCAGGTCCTGATGTAATATTGCTGTAGATATCAGAATTGCTTATGATTGGATTGCCATGAGACATATGGATTCCTCCTCCTCCATGATAATCAGCAGCATTATTATTATAAACTTCTAAATGATCCATAATTGCATCACAATATTCACAATGAATACCACCTCCTGCTGAACCATTATCATCCTGAGAAGAGTTATTATATATTTTTAAATACTTTAATGTTGGACTGGAGTTATAACAGACGATTCCTCCACCGTCTGTTTCATATGATCCAAATGTTCCATTGGCAAAACCATTTGTTATGGATAATCCAATAAGTTTTGCACTATTTGTTTCGCCATTGGTAAATTTAACAACATGACTAATTTGATTACCATCAATGATTGTATTGCTTATATATGATGAGTCTCCTGTTGTTAAGTATTTTGATGCAACAATAATATTTTTGCCTATAAAATCGATATTTTCATAATAAGTTCCTGTATCAATTATTACAGTGTCTCCATTGTTCGCACAATTTATAGCTGATTGAATAGTTTGCAATTCTGATGGAACATTGATGATTGTACTCCTTTCATTTAAAGTAACATCATCTAATGTAATAGTAGTATATATTGGTAAATCAATAATTTCATAGCATAAATAATCAGGTTTAGATATTGAGATATTGTAAATGCCTGTTTCTATATCCAATTGGTAATTTCCACTGCTATTTGTATAGGCTGTATATTGTCCAGTACTTGGAGCGACTCTGTTAAAAACAACATAAATATTTTCATGATTCGTTTGACTTTCCAGAAAAACATTTCCATAAATAGTAATTGTTTGTCCGTAAATATTGAATGTAAACAATAACAGTATGGTAAATAAGCTTGTTTTTATCATTTTACTATATTTTATGTTTATACTCCATTCTATTTCTATAAATTACATATTTGTAAAAAAGATTGCTCTTGTCAAATGCTAGCTAACGTTCAGTATATGGTTTTGTGGCGGTTTAAATAACTAATCATTCCTCTGCCAAAACAAATGCCAGTTGAGAAATACAATGCTCTTTTTCAGCACTTTGCCGCCATAAACTATATGCATTGTTATGCTTTCGTGCTTTATTTTGCAGATAGTTGAACAGATAAGTCCAATGCATTAGCTATTAATATAAGGTTTGATATTCTAATATCTTCTCCATTCTCAATCCGTGAAATATAAGGACGCTTTTTGCCAACTGATTGTGCAAGTTCTTCTTGGCTAATATTCATTTCTTTTCTACGGTTTCTTATAATTTCCCCAAAATAATATGAATATGCTTCTTCCCTGAATTTCTCCCTGCTTTCTGAACCTTTTTCCCCATACCTTTTAGATAAAAGGTCTTTTGCTTTTATTATTTTCATGATTTTATATGTTTTAAATACTGTTCTAATATTATTTCTGCTTTCTTAATAGCTTTAATGTAGTCTTTGTTTGATTTTTTTATAAAGCCATTTAAGCATACAACTTCTGTGCTTTCAGAGAAATTAAGGTGGTCAATAGCAAAAATTATAACCCTGTATTCATTACCTGCTTTTATTCTCAACTCATAAAACTTTGAATTGCGTAATTTCTTTATGAAATTTGCATGAACTACTTTTACCTCTTCAATAATCTCTAAGAGTTCAAAGAATTTTCTGGACACCCTATCTCCTTGATTGTCAACAAAAGTTAAACATTCTTCTGTAATGTCAATTTCTCTCATGGCGCAAATGTAACGTATTAGTTACTTTTGTGCAAATAATTTGAGCATTTTTTGAAAAACATTTGTTTTGGCAACAATTGAATTCAGAAATCAATTCATATACTGCTCAGTCACTCTGTTTTTTCAAGCAATTTCATTCAAAAGGTGTATTCATTTTCAGTCTCTCTGCATGAAGCATAACGGTTTATATATTCAATGAAACCCAAGAAAGTCAGATACCTCCTATTGTTCTACCGGTATATAAATTCAATGTGTGTCGTTTGTTTTATGTTTTCCGTGATTTCTGTGCACCAATATTTATTTCGCTTGAGGAACCATACTCCCCTTATTCAAATTCGGTAGCCAGAAATCAATTTTGTCTTTATTATCTGCTTCGCCATCATTATTAAGGTCGCTGTTTAAATAACCGGATGTTCCGGCTTCATTGTCCCAAAAATCAGATTTGTCCAATTCATTGATAACTCCATCTGAATTTGCATCACCGCTTATCATTCCCCAAATCCCGATTGATAGTTCATTTTGTGAATTGATCCCATAAGATTGATTTGCAGGGGTAAAATCATAAGTAAAAACATTGCCGGTGCCTGAAAGTGAACTTGATGACATGATACCAAGATGGTTTCTGTGATAAACAATGCCAAATACTTTTTGGAAAGACAGGTTGTTAAACTGGATGGCCGAACTTCCATCTATTCCAACTATGGAACCGTCATTGAGGATAAAGGCGGCCTGCCTGCTTATCCGAGTTGCAGGGCCTGCAGAAGCGGCATCGGTGGCATCACGTAATTCCACTAACACCCAATCTGTAATATTACTGTTTGGCATACCGGCAACCTGTTCAGTCCCTGGATAATTCCATGGATCTGAAGTAAAGGGTTGATTGTAAGGTATAAATCCATTGGTATTTAAACTGGTGTTCATTTGTCCACTTCCAAAAGAACCTTCCAGCATGGCTGTAAAATCAAAGGAAACAACATTTGTTATGTGCATTGTACATGAAATGGTGATCTGGGATTCGTCAGGATCGTTGCTGTTGATGATCAGGTCGGCGGTATAATCACCCTCATTCATATCGGTCGAGTTGAATGTAAGGCCAATTGGCGTATTTGAGGATCCGGCAACTGTTCCAGAAGTTGGGCTAATTGTAAGCCAGTCATCCCCATTAATTATATTTACAGAGTAATCTTCAACCTCTCCGTAAGTTGTAGTTCCGCATGGTGATCCACAATCACTTCCATTATATTTCATCCTGATCCGCATAATTGTATTCCCTGAAACAGCATCCATAGGGACAGTTATTGAGAAAGTACCCTGTCCGCTATTTCCTCCTTCACATACCACATTTTCACCAGCATCATCAAAATCGCCATCAATATTCCAGTCAATCCAAACACCAAGGTCATCTGAACTGTAAACAGTTCCGTTTTCAATGGTCAGGTCATAACTCGACCCGGCATCGACATCTGTTGAGATACTTGTATAATCGGCATAATTGCTACATGTGGAAGTATTGTCGATTGTATTAAAGATTACCCGGCTGATATATTCATCACAACCACCACTGGCAGAGCAGGCCGTAATTGATTTGTTTGTGTTGTATTGTCTTGCAATAGAATAAGTAAGATCAAGGTCACCAATATTTGCAATGTTCAATTCACTATTGTATTGCGAATTTATGGGAATAGTTACG
>JAOZOC010000265.1 GCA_029933495.1 Bacteroidales bacterium | reverse complement strand
TATCTGTTTCATGATTTTGTTGGTATTAAATGCATTTGCTAAATTACATAAAAAACTAATACCAGATCAGTTTCTTTGAAAAAAAACTCATTGCGACTATCAATTCTGTTTTAAAATATATATTTTTGCATTTAGGATCAGAGAAAAGATCAGTTATAAAATACCTGTCGCCCTTTCAGAGGTTAATTGCAAAATAATAAAATGTGGGCTAAAGCCCACTCTTTGTTACATAATTTTAACCGCCACATTACTTCGACAGGCTCAGTATATTTACGATGGCTATTGAATAAAAAAAGTTGCTTCAAAATAAATAGGGGTGGCATTTATGCCAGCCTATTCAGATAATAAAATCTTGGGCTTTAGCCCAAAAATGCAATTCGCATTGAAATATAACCCGATACATTAAAAATATCAATACAATTACCGCAATCAGGAAACAATCGGAATTTTGTCTATTTTTGCCGGTAAATAAGAATACTGAAAAACTGATGAACGAAAATCTGGATGCTACCGGCGATTATTTGACAAACACGGAGAAGGAGATTGAAAAGGTCTTACGACCTGTTACTTTTGATGATTTTGCAGGACAGAAAAAAGTCATTGAGAATCTTTCAGTCTTTGTTGAGGCTGCCAAACTCAGGGAGGAGTCGCTCGACCATGTTTTGCTTCACGGGCCTCCGGGTCTCGGTAAGACAACCCTTTCGCATATCATCGCAAATGAGCTGAATGTTGGAATAAAAATATCCTCTGGGCCGGTACTTGATAAACCTGGTGACCTTGCCGGACTACTTACTAATCTTGAGGAAAATGATGTTCTGTTTATTGATGAGATTCACAGACTGAGTGCTGTTGTTGAGGAGTATCTGTACTCAGCAATGGAAGACTACAAGATTGATATTATGATTGAAAGCGGCCCCAATGCCCGTAGTGTTCAAATAGTACTTGCACCATTCACCCTTATCGGAGCAACAACAAGATCGGGATTATTGACTGCACCTTTAAGATCAAGGTTTGGCATAAACTCAAGGCTGTCATATTACGATGCTGAAACACTCACAGGCATTGTCAAACGCTCGGCAATGATCCTAAAGGTGGAAATGGATGATGATGCTGCAATAGAAATAGCAAGACGAAGCCGCGGCACTCCGCGTATTGCTAACCTGCTACTTCGCAGGGTTCGTGACTTTGCACAGATAAAAGGAACCGGGAAAATAAATCTGGATATTGCACATTATGGACTTTCGGCTCTTAATGTTGATAAACACGGCCTTGATGAGATGGACAATAAAATACTTTCGGCAATAATTGAAAAATTTAAAGGCGGGCCTGTCGGACTTACAACAATTGCAACTGCTGTCGGAGAAGACCCGGGAACCATTGAGGAGGTTTACGAACCTTTCCTTATCCAGGAAGGTTACCTGATGCGGACACCAAGAGGAAGAGAAGCTACCGAAGCCGCATATAAGCATCTTGGGGTATTCAAGGCAAAAGATCAGGAGAAGTTGTTTTAATTTTGGATTTCAAATTAAATTAATGGAAGGAACATTAATAAATGCAGCAGCAGTTATTCTTGGGAGTATTGCAGGTCTCCTGATTCATTCCAGGTTGCCAAAGAGAATAATTCATATTGTTTTTCAGGGCATCGGTCTTTTCACCCTTTTTCTGGGAATAAATATGGCAACAAAGACGTCCAATTTCCTGATAATGATCTTCAGTATTGTCATTGGCTCCATAATCGGGGAACTGCTTGATATTGACAAATCAGTTAACCGATTTGGCGAGTGGCTTAAGAAGAAGGTAAAGTCAAAAAATGATAAGTTTTCAGAAGGTTTTGTCACTTCATTTTTACTGTTTTGTATGGGCTCGATGACAATTCTCGGTGCCTTTGAAGAGGGGCTTGGCGGTGAACCCAACCTCCTGCTTGCAAAATCGGTTCTTGACATGTTCGGTTCCATTATCCTCTCGGCTTCACTTGGAATAGGAGTTATTTTCTCAGTTATTCCCCTTGTTATTTACCAGGGCGGACTAACATTGTTTGCAGGTTCCCTTACCGGCTTCTTAACCGATCCCATTATCAGTGAACTCACTGCTGTGGGTGGATTATTACTTATAGGTCTTGGCATTAACATTCTTGAAATCAAGAAGATAAAAATCTTGAATATGATTCCGTCACTTATTGTTGTAGTTATTCTGGCTTACTTTTTTATATAGATTTTAACTTTTCTCATCCCTGATAATTCTTACAAAATCTCTAAGATGTAAAAGCCTTAACACTATTGCCAAGACACCTGATACTGCAATCATTATCAGCAAATTGACTTTCCAGTCAAAGGGAAAGTAGCGGGAGAAATAGCCAGCTAATAAAACGCCAACAACAAAAATAACAAGAACCGAAAGAAACTTATTATCGGGTTTGAATTTGAATATCATTCGTGCTGCAACAACCTGCGCTCCGACAGTAAGAAACTGAGCACTGAGACTGGCATAAGCCGAGCCCACAGATTGCATATTGGGTATCAAAAGGTAATTGATTGTAAGGCTGACAATGACACCTGCACCTGCTATCATATTAAGCTGTTTCAGGCTTCCGTTTGCTGTCAGCAGGGTTCCAAAAACATAGGATGTGGAAATGGCAATAAAGGCAAACATCAGAAGGCTGAATGCCTTCGCCGACTGGTGAATCCTAAGGGTGTAATCACCAACAGCTTCCATATCGTTCTTTGGATACAACCAACTCATTATATCGGTACTGTAAAAATATGAGCTAAAAGCAACAATGACACTAATAGTGAATAAGAGCGAAAAAGAGAGTTTGACCATTTTCTCAACTGATTCTTTCATCTTCAGCATCTTTGCAAAAATTGGTAAAAGCAGTACTGCAAACAGAAACGCTATCATATTTGTAGCATCAAGCAGTCTGTAAGCCTGGGCATAGACTCCCGCTTGCTGACTTCCCAGATCACCGGGTAACAGTCTTTCAATCAAAACAGTATCAACTCTGTTATAAATCATCATTAAAAGAATAAGCAGTGCATAGGGAAGACTCTTTTTTATTATCATAACCAGAAACGGGAAGTTCCAGTTCAGACTTTTAAATGAAGCTTTATGCATAACAATTGCAAGTGCTGTCAAAGCTGTCAGGCCATATGCCACAGTTTGTGCATAGACAAACCATTCGATTTTAAATTTTAATTCTGTCACATTTCCCCACAGCAGAATACTTATAAACAGTATCATCAACAGCCTGTCGAGAATTGAAAGCAAACTATCTGTTTTAAAAAGTAACAATCCCGAAATATTTGAGCGCAGGTATAGAATAAACGAAAGCAGAAACTGATTTAAAACCACCCACGATAAAAGAATCAGTTGTGATTTGTCATATCCGATAAGAATCCCGACTCCAAAAGTGATAATAGCATAAACACCAGCAAGAATAAACCGCAAGATTATTATACCTGAAAAATGCTTATTGAGAAGATGGTTATTTTGCGCAATATTCCTGTTATTAAAATTGGTTATCCCCATATCAAGGAGAATATTAAACAGAAAAGAAAAGTTAAGGATTGAAAAATAAAAACCATATTGCTCTGCTCCAACCGCATTTTGCACCGACCTGTCAACGCCCAAAACCCAGAATGGCTTAACCAAAAGATTAAGAAACATCAATAAGCCCAGGTTTGTAAGAAATTTTTTGCGCATATCGGTTTAGTGCTTTCTGTAAAAATCTGCTAACAGCCTTAGTTCGTGTCAGGTATAAAAAAGAAGTTTTGAGTACTGTGTTTTTGTGAATCAAAATCGACAAGTGCCCCTTCCTGAATAATTCTCACTTTGTATCCCAAATCTCTGATAAGTCTCAGGCAATTATCCCTGTTTTCGTTTTCCCAAAGTTCTGTGTATATCAAAGGTTTATTCTTCCCAATTAACTCTTTACCACCATCCAGAACAAAAAACTCAAAATTCTCAACATCCATTTTTATTGCAGTCACTCTCTTGCCGGCTTCCGTCAATTCCTTCAGATTATCCAGCTTCCTGACCGGAACTTCAAACTTCGTTCCTTCATTAAATTCTTCAATACTATCGTGAACCACATGACTAAGTCCCTGCATTTTCACCGAATCGACAACAGGCATCACCATTTCAACAGTCCCCTCTTCATTCCCAAGAGCAAAATCCATCACCTTCACATTCTTAAGATGAAAAAAACGGATGATACGTTGCAAAGCTTTTAGGTTATTTGGCATAGGCTCAAAAGCATAAACCGTTACATTTTCAAGTTTCCGGCAAAGATGGGCAGTCATAATCCCAATGTTTGCACCTATATCAAGCACTATTCCTTCGTTGGGAATCAGTTTCAGAAAAAAGAGAAAATCCTTCTCGTTTTTATTCCATTTAAGCGTATAAATAGTGAAAAGGGAGAAGATATACAGATAGTTATCAAAGCCCAAAATACGCTGAAGTGTTTTTTTTATTAATGCCTTCATTAATTTTTTCGGATATTTGCGGCAAAGTTATATTAATTCTTAACAGGTTTGTAAAACAAAACTGTCTATAAGTAGTTAATACGCCGATAAGCGAGGAATCTCGCCAAAGTCGGAGCTTGAAGAAATCAGGTTTTTTGCATAATTTATTAATGGGCAAGAAATCAATAGCCACGTCCCGATAGCTATCGGGATCAGCCCGTGGAAAAAGTAGAAATGGTGTATCAATTTTGGCGGGATTTTCGATTGCGTAGCCGAAAATCCTGACAAAATCAAACAAGTAGAGAATCAGTGAATTGATAAATTTCAAAAGCATGAAAATTGCGGTAAACACACGGCTTCTGTTAAAAAACAAACTTGAAGGGATCGGCTGGTTCAGCTATGAAACCCTGAAAAGGATAACAACACAACATCCCGAACATGAGTTTATTTTTATTTTCGACCGCAAATATGACGAAAGTTTCATTTTTTCCGACAACATAACTCCGGTGGTTATCGGACCGCAGGCTAGGCATCCGGTGCTCTTCTACTTATGGTTTGAGTTTTCAATACCACATATTTTAAAAAAGACAGGTGCTGATATTTTTGTCTCTCCCGACGGCTATTTGTCACTGTCAACTGATGTGCCTTCACTTGCAGTTATTCACGATCTGAATTTTGAGTATTACCCGAAAGACCTTCCCTGGGCACCAAGAAAACATTTCAGGTACTATTTTCCGAAATATGCACGAAAAGCAAAAAGAGTAGCAACAGTTTCTGAATATTCAAAAAATGACAT